>NZ_JBXAYF010000003.1:0-296806 GCF_056782175.1 Dellaglioa sp. CoH-56-MRSF-10 | reverse complement strand
TAAGCTTCTTAGCGCCAAGAGTAGTTGGGGGTCGCCCCCTGCGAGGGTAGGACGTTGCCATGCTTTTTTTATTATTTGGAGGTTTAGCTCAGTTGGGAGAGCGTCTGCCTTACAAGCAGAGGGTCACAGGTTCAAGCCCTGTAACCTCCATTTGAGCCGTTAGCTCAGTTGGTAGAGCATCTGACTTTTAATCAGAGGGTCGACAGTTCGAGCCTGTCACGGCTCATTTTCAATTCCACATTCTGCGGGTGTGGCGGAATTGGCAGACGCACTAGATTTAGGATCTAGCGTCGTAAGACGTGGGGGTTCAAGTCCCTTCACCCGCATCATTTTCAGTTATGCCGACTTAGCTCAGTTGGTAGAGCACCTGATTTGTAATCAGGGGGTCGGGCGTTCGAATCGTCTAGTCGGCACCATTTTTTAATTTTTTTGCGGAAGTAGCTCAGTGGTAGAGCATCACCTTGCCAAGGTGGGGGTCGCGGGTTCGAATCCCGTCTTCCGCTTTTCAATAAATGCCGGGGTGGCGGAACTGGCAGACGCACAGGACTTAAAATCCTGCGGTGAGTGATCACCGTACCGGTTCGATTCCGGTCCTCGGCACCATTTATTGTTTTAATTTTATATTTTTAATGCACCCATAGCGCAACTGGATAGAGTGTCTGACTACGAATCAGAAGGTTGTAGGTTCGACTCCTACTGGGTGCATTTTTTTGTGTTCGGGAAATAGCTCAGCTTGGTAGAGCACCTGGTTTGGGACCAGGGGGTCGCAGGTTCGAATCCTGTTTTCCCGATTAATTGAAAAAGGAATTTAAACTTTATGTTTAAATTCCTTTTTTTGTTTAGGACAAATAACTTTCAATTTTAATTTATATTTCGTATAATGAAAGTCAACATTAGTCAAACTATTTGAGGTGATGAATATGCAGGGTCAGAATATTTCTGATGTGATTGAGAAGTATTTTAAGAAAATTCTTTTAGACGAAAAAGAAATAGTCATTAAACGTTCTGAAGTTGCTGAATTATTTAATTGTGTACCATCGCAAATAAATTATGTTATTAACACGCGATTTACTATTCAAAATGGATATGTAGTAGAGAGTAAACGTGGTGGCGGTGGATATATTAGGATAGAAAAGGTAAATCTTTTTGTAGATCAAGAATTTATTCAAACAATAGAAAATTTAATTGGTACAAACGTATCCCAACAAGAAGGTTACGATATTATTCAAAGTTTATATGATGAGAAGACATTGACAAAAAAAGAATCAAATTTAGTTTTAGCTATAATAAAGAAAGATGTTTTTCTTGGTATGGATACAGAATCAGAAAATATGATACGCGCTAAAATGTTGATTAATTTAATTAATCGCTTACGATATGAAGAGTAGAAAGAGGTAATAATATGGATAATTTATTTACGCCGAGTGCAAAAGAAGTTCTTATTCGAGCACAGGAAGCTGCTAAACACTATCGTCAACAAGCCGTTGGTACTGAACATTTACTTTTGGCTTTGTCTGAAGTACAAAATGGTATTGCAGATAAAGTATTGAAACAATTTAATGTTGATCCAGAAGATATAATGGAAGAAATCGAAAGATTCACTGGTTATGGATCATTGAGATTAAATAAAAATGATAATTATTTACCTTACTCACCAAAAGCAAAAATGATTTTATCAATTGCTAACGATGAAGCTAAAAATTTAAATGCAAGTAAGGTGGGTACAGAGCATCTTTTACTAGCGCTAACAAGTAATAATGAAATATTATCATCAAGAATTATGGGCGGATTAAGTGCTGATGTTAAGCAGGTACGTAAAATGATTTTCCGTCAACTTGGTGTCAGTGAAGTTCAGATGAGACAAAAGAATCGTGGTAAACAAACTCCAGAAGAGGGAACACCTACATTAGATGAATTAGCACGTGATTTGACTAAAATGGCTCGTGATAAGCAGATTGACCCTGTAATTGGTCGAGATTCTGAAGTGAAAAGATTAACTCAAGTATTGAGTCGTCGAACTAAGAATAATCCAGTGTTAATTGGTGAACCTGGTGTTGGTAAGACTGCAATCGCTGAGGGGTTTGCTCAACGATTAGTTGACGGAAACGTTCCTGAAGACATGATTGGAAAACGATTAATGATGCTTGATATGGGATCATTAGTTGCGGGAACAAAATATCGTGGTGAATTTGAAGATCGGTTAAAGAAAATATTGAAAGAAGTATACACGACTAAAGATGTTATTTTATTTATTGATGAATTACACACGTTAATTGGTGCAGGGGGTGCAGAAGGTGCAATAGATGCATCTAATATATTAAAACCTGCATTGGCTCGTGGTGAAGTTCAAGTTATTGGTGCAACGACATTAGATGAGTATCAAAAATACATTGAATCTGATGCTGCTTTGGAACGACGTTTTGCGACAATCACAATCAAAGAACCAACAGAAGCACAGACTGTTGATATTTTAAAGGGACTCCGACCTAAATATGAGGCACATCATCGCGTGCAAATTACCGATGATGCAATTGAAGCAGCAGTAGAAATGGGTAATCGATATATTACTGATCGATTCCTACCTGATAAGGCGATTGATTTAATGGATGAAGCCGCTGCTCAGGTTCGTATTGAGCGCCCAAGGACTAAATCAAAATTAAGTAAAAAACAAGATCAACTTGACGAATTGCGTCAACAAAAAGATGATGCAGTTAGTCAGCAAGATTTTGAATTAGCTGCGGGTATTCGTACAAAAGAAATGCGTGTTAAAAAGCAGGTTGAAGATTTAGAAGCCGAAAAAAATGCTGCCGTTAAGTCTAGTGCAGAACATTATGATATAAAGGTAACTAGCGAAGAAATTGCAGGAATTGTTTCTGATTGGACAGGTGTTCCAGTACAACAATTGAATAAAAGTGAAAGTGATCGCTTAATTCATCTTGAAGACATTTTGCATAAACGTGTTATTGGTCAAAATGAGGCAGTTAGCTCA
Organism: Dellaglioa sp. CoH-56-MRSF-10; assembly: GCF_056782175.1. The sequence continues at coordinate 293,817 of NZ_JBXAYF010000003.1, read as the reverse complement.
ATTGCAAAGGCTATTCGACGTGCTAGAAGCGGATTGAAAAATCCAGCAAGACCAATTGGTTCATTCATGTTCCTTGGGCCAACGGGTGTTGGTAAAACTGAATTAGCTAAGGCACTTGCTGAAGCTATGTTTGGCTCTGAAGAAGCAATGATTCGAGTGGATATGTCGGAATATATGGAAAAATATAGTACAAGTCGCTTGATTGGATCGCCACCAGGTTACGTTGGATATGATGAAGGTGGACAATTGACTGAAAAAGTTCGTCAGACACCATATTCTGTTGTTCTCTTGGATGAAGTTGAAAAAGCGCATCCTGATGTTTTTAATATTTTACTTCAAGTGTTAGATGATGGATACTTAACAGATTCTAAAGGACGTCGTATTGATTTTAGAAATACAATTATCATTATGACATCTAACTTAGGTGCAACTGCCGTTCGTGATGAGAAGTTTGTTGGATTTGGTGTAGAATCTGAAAAAGATGAATATAAGGCAATGTCTGGAAAAATTCGCGCGGCTCTTAAAAAAGCCTTTCGTCCAGAATTTTTAAACCGAATTGATGAATCAATTATATTCCATTCATTAACTAAAGTTGAATTACATGAGATTGTGAAATTGATGACTAAAGAAGTTATTGATAGGTTGAAGGAACAAGATATTAAGGTTAAAATATCACCTGCAGCAATTGATGTGATTGCTAAGGCAGGGTTTGATCCAGAATATGGTGCTAGACCCATTCGTCGTGCATTACAAACAGAAGTTGAGGACCGTCTAAGTGATATTCTTCTTTCTGGTCAAATAAAAGATAATGATAATATTACAATTGGTGCTGTAAAAGGTGTTATCAAAGTAACGATTAAAGAATCAAAAACTAAAGTAGCAGTGAAGTAAACTTAAAAAGGTGTAACTATTCATGTAGTTGCACCTTTTTTATCACTAGAAAAGGAGTGTTATCTATGGAAAAAATAGATCTTATTGTAATTGGTGGAGGCTCTGCTGGAATTGCAGCAGCAAATCGAGCTGGTTCTTTTGGAAAAAAAGTAATTTTAATAGAAGGAAATGAAATTGGTGGAACTTGTGTCAACGTTGGATGTGTACCTAAAAAGATTATGTGGTCTGCAGCAGCGTTAGCACAAGATTTTGATTTAGCTACTGATTATGGGTTTACTAAACAACAGCCGCAACTTGATTTTGAAAAATTAGTTGCTAACCGTTCTGCATATATTGAACGATTACATGGCGCATATTTCAGAAATTTAGATAAAAATCAGGTACAAGTCATTAAAGGCTATGCAAAATTTATTGATAATCAAACAGTTGAAGTTAATGGCTCAAAATATGTCTCAGAGCACATACTAATTGCAACTGGTGGAACACCCAATATACCCGACATTCCTGGCGCAACGTATGGGATTGAATCTAATCAATTCTTTGATGATTTGAAAGAATTACCTGCTAAAGTTGCGGTTATCGGAAACGGTTATATTGGTACTGAACTTGCTGGAACGTTGAATGCACTAGGGTCAAAAGTTCACATGTATGCAAAATACGACACGTTGTTACCTAATTTTGATGAATTAATTTCAACAAATGTAACAGAAACGTATATAGAAAATGGAATTGATATTAGTTTTAACTCAAAGGTGACAGAGTTGAAACGGCGAAGTGATGGTAAATATGAAGTTATTACCAATGATGACTCATTGGTCGTAGATTGTGTTATTTGGGCGGTTGGCCGCCGACCAGTTACCGATAAAATGAATATTTCTGCCACAAATATTAAATTAAATGATAATGGTACTATTGTGGTCGACGAGTATCAAAATACATCAGTTGCTGGTATTTATGCGACTGGGGATGTTATTGGTAAACTTGACTTAACACCTGTTGCAATTGCAGCTAGCCGAAGATTAATGGAGCGTGTGTTTAATAATAAACCTACGGAACATTTAGATTATAAATTGGTACCCACAGTGGTATTCTCACATCCAGTTGCTGGAACGATTGGTTTAACTGAAGCTGAAGCAACTTTAGAATATGGTCAAGAAAATCTAAAAATTTATCGATCATCATTTACACCAATGCGTTATAGTTTAGGTGATAGTAAGGTGAAGGAAAACCTGAAGTTAATTACGGTTGGTAAAGATGAACGAATTGTTGGATTACATGGTGTTGGAGAAGGCATGGACGAAATGCTACAAGGATTTGCAGTAGCAATTAAAATGGGCGCAACTAAAAAAGATTTCGATGATACAGTTGCTATTCACCCAACGAGTGCTGAAGAATTTGTGACGATGACTTAATGAGCACGAACTGTTGACATCCGATTCAATAGCGTATATGATAATTAAATGTATAATACTGTGAATTTTTATAGCTGATTACGATCTATTGTCCGTAAGAAGCCTTATAGAGAGACAAAAATGGTGATTATTTAAAAATAAATAAACTGTTTTTGTTTTTTCTTTTGCCAAAAAAACCGATTTTTTCGTCTAGTATGCAATTTGTAATCAAACTGTAATATAAAATCATCGGACTTTGGCAGGTTTACAGAATAAATTTGAGAGGTGACTAATTTGGCTGGACATTTAGTAAACTACGGTAAACACAGTACACGTAGAAGTTACGCACGTATCAAAGAAGTTTTAGATTTACCTAATTTAATCGAAATTCAAAGTGACTCTTACCAATGGTTCTTGGATGAAGGTCTTCGTGAAATGTTTGAAGACATCATGCCAATTGACGATTTTGCTGGTAACTTATCATTAGAATTTGTTGATTACCAATTATTAGAACCTAAATACACTGTAGATGAAGCACGCGCACATGATGCGAACTATTCGGCTCCATTACATGTTACATTACGTTTAACTAACCATGAAACTGGCGAAATTAAATCTCAAGATGTTTTCTTTGGTGATTTCCCATTAATGACAGAACAAGGAACATTTATCATTAATGGTGCTGAACGAGTTATTGTTTCTCAATTAGTTCGTTCACCAGGGGTTTACTACAATGGTTCATTAGATAAAAATGGCCGTGAAACATATGGCACAACTGTTATTCCTAACCGTGGTGCATGGTTAGAATATGAATCAGATGCTAAAAATATTTCATATGTACGTATTGATCGTACACGTAAAATTCCATTAACTGAATTGGTCCGCGCTTTAGGATTTGGTTCTGATGATGAAATTATTGAAATGTTGGGTAACAATGATAGCTTAATGCTAACACTTGAAAAAGATGTTCATAAAAATACGGATGATTCACGTGTTGAAGAATCTTTAAAAGATGTTTATGAACGTCTACGTCCCGGCGAACCTAAAACAGCTGATAGCTCACGTAGTTTATTGACAGCTCGTTTCTTTGATCCAAAACGTTACGACTTAGCTCCAGTTGGTCGTTACAAAATTAATAAAAAATTAAGCTTGAAAACACGTTTATTGAACCAAACATTAGCTGAAACATTGGCTGATCCAGATACTGGTGAAGTACTTGCACAAAAAGATACCGTAATTGATAAACAAGTTATGGAAACTTTAGCACCATATCTTGATCGTCAAGATTTCAAGACGGTCACATACCACCCATCAGAAGATGGTGTTGTTACTGAACCTATGGTACTTCAAATCGTTAAGGTTTATTCTCAAGTAGACCCAGAACGTGAGATGCCAATGATTGGTAATGGCAATATTGACTTACAATACAAACATATTGTACCTGCTGATATTATTGCTTCAATGAACTATTTCTTTAATTTAAAAGAAAATATTGGTTCTGTGGATGATATTGATCATTTAGGTAACCGTCGTATTCGTTCAGTTGGTGAATTACTACAAAATCAATTTAGAATTGGTTTATCACGTATGGAACGTGTTGTACGTGAACGTATGTCAATTCAAGATACAACAACTGTTACACCACAACAATTGATTAACATTCGTCCTGTTGTGGCTTCTATTAAAGAATTCTTTGGTTCATCTCAATTATCACAATTCATGGATCAAACTAATCCACTTGGTGAATTGACACATAAACGTCGTCTTTCTGCCTTAGGACCTGGTGGTTTGACTCGTGATCGTGCTGGATATGAAGTTCGTGATGTTCATTACACGCATTACGGTCGTATGTGTCCAATTGAAACGCCTGAAGGACCTAACATTGGTTTGATTAATAGTTTATCAAGTTATGCACGTGTTAACCGATATGGTTTTATTGAAACACCTTATCGTCGTGTGAGCTGGGAATCACATCAAGTAACTGATAAAATCGATTACTTGACTGCTGATGAAGAAGATAACTATGTTATTGCACAGGCTAACTCACCATTAAATGAAGATGATTCATTTGTAAATGAACTCGTTATGGCTCGTAATCGTTCAGAAAATATCGAAATCGGTATTGATAAAGTCGATTACATGGATGTTTCACCTAAACAAGTTGTGGCTGTTGCTACAGCATGTATTCCTTTCTTGGAAAATGATGATTCTAACCGTGCCTTGATGGGTGCCAATATGCAACGTCAAGCTGTTCCTTTAATCAATCCTCATTCACCACTTGTTGGTACAGGTATTGAATATAAGGCAGCTCATGATTCTGGTGTCGCTTTAATTAACAAAAACGAAGGTACTGTTGAATACGTTGATGCACGTGAAATTCGTGTTCGTCGTGAAGATGGCGCTTTAGATAAATACAAATTAATGAAATTCCATCGTTCAAATGGTGGTAAAAACTACAATCAACGTCCAATTGTTCGTGTAAACGATCATGTTGATGCTGATGAAATTTTAGCTGATGGTCCTTCAATGGAAAATGGGGAATTAGCTTTAGGCCAAAACCCATTAGTTGCCTTTATGACTTGGAATGGTTATAACTTTGAAGATGCTGTTATCATTAACGAACGTCTTGTTCGTGATGATGTCTACACATCAATTCATATTGAAGAATTTGAATCAGAAGCACGTGATACAAAATTAGGACCTGAAGAAATTACTCGTGAAATTCCTAATGTTGGTGAAGATTCATTAAAAGATCTTGATGAATTTGGTATCGTCCGTATTGGTGCTGAAGTTAATGATGGTGATATCTTAGTTGGTAAAGTAACACCTAAAGGGGTTACTGAATTATCTGCTGAAGAACGTTTATTACATGCTATCTTTGGAGAAAAGGCTCGTGAAGTACGCGATACTTCATTGAAAGTTCCTCATGGTGGTGGCGGTATTGTTCAAGATGTTAAAATCTTTACTCGTGAAGCAGGGGATGAATTAAGTCCTGGTGTTAATATGATGGTTCGTATCTACATTGCACAAAAACGTAAGTTACGTGTGGGTGATAAGATGGCTGGACGTCATGGTAACAAAGGGGTTGTTTCAATCGTTGTCCCTTCTGAAGATATGCCTTACATGCCAGATGGTACACCAGTTGATATTCTTTTGAATCCCATGGGTGTTCCTTCTCGTATGAATATTGGACAAGTTTTAGATCTTCATTTAGGTATGGCTGCTCGTAAATTAGGTATCCATGTTGCAACACCAGTTTTTGATGGTGCTCGCGATTCAGATATCTGGAATGTCTTTAAAGAAGCTGGAATTTCAGATGATGGTAAGACAATCTTATATGATGGACGTACAGGTGATGCATTTGATAACCGTGTTTCTGTAGGTGTTATGTACTATATGAAACTTGCTCACATGGTTGATGATAAAATCCATGCTCGTTCAATAGGACCATACTCATTAGTAACGCAACAACCATTAGGTGGTAAAGCACAATTTGGTGGACAACGTTTTGGTGAAATGGAAGTTTGGGCACTTGAGGCTTATGGTGCTGCTTACACGTTACAAGAAATTTTAACGTATAAATCTGATGATGTTGTGGGTCGTGTGAAAACATACGAAGCAATTGTCAAAGGCGAACCAATTCCTAAACCAGGTGTTCCTGAATCATTCCGTGTTCTTGTTAAAGAATTACAGTCATTAGGATTAGATATGAAAGTACTTGATGCTAAAAAGACTGAAATTGAATTACGTGACATGGATGATGACGATGATGATATCGTTAATGTGGATGCGTTAAGCAAATTAGCTAATGAACAAAAAGAGAAAAAAGCTAAAGAAGAAGCCGAAAAAATGGCTGCTGAAATGAACAAAGAATAATTTTGGCTTAGTTACTGAACTCAAATTTGTGTGGATGAAGCTAATGCTTAGTTTGAGAAATCCAACACACTATAAAACTAAAGGGAGGTCGGTCCTTTGATCGATGTCAATAAATTTGATAGCATGCAAATTGGCTTAGCATCTTCTGATAAGATTAGAAGCTGGTCATATGGTGAAGTTAAAAAGCCCGAAACAATCAATTATCGTACATTAAAACCTGAAAAAGACGGACTATTCGATGAACGTATTTTTGGACCAACAAAAGATTGGGAATGTGCCTGTGGTAAATACAAACGTATTCGCTATAAAGGTATCGTCTGTGATCGTTGTGGTGTTGAAGTTACTCGTTCTAAAGTACGTCGCGAACGTATGGGTCATATTGAATTAGCTGCACCAGTTACACATATCTGGTACTTTAAAGGAATTCCAAGTCGTATGGGTCTTGTCTTAGACATGAGTCCTCGTGCTTTGGAAGAAGTTATCTACTTTGCTTCTTACGTTGTTACTGAACCTGGTAACACACCTCTTGAAAAGAAACAGTTATTAACAGAACGTGAATATCGTGAAAAACGTGAAGAATACGGGACTGAATTCGAAGCTGGAATGGGTGCTGACGCTATTCGTCATTTATTACGTGATGTTAATCTTGCTGGTGAATCTGAAGAATTAAAAGAAGAATTGAAAGATGCTACTGGCCAAAAGAGAACACGTGCTGTTCGTCGTTTGGACATTTTAGAAGCATTCTTACTTTCTGAAAATGAACCTGCATGGATGGTTATGGATGCTGTTCCTATTATTCCACCTGACTTACGTCCAATGGTTCAATTAGAAGGTGGCCGTTTTGCCACTTCTGATTTGAATGATTTATACAGACGGGTTATTAACCGAAATAACCGACTAAAACGTTTATTAGATTTGAACGCTCCTGGTATTATTGTTCAAAATGAAAAACGTATGTTACAAGAAGCTGTTGATGCATTGATTGATAATGGTCGTCGTGGCCGTCCAGTTACTGGACCTGGTAACCGACCATTGAAATCTCTTTCACATATGTTGAAAGGTAAACAAGGACGTTTCCGTCAAAATTTACTTGGAAAACGTGTTGATTATTCAGGCCGTTCAGTTATTGCTGTTGGACCAACGTTACAAATGAATCAATGTGGTATTCCTCGTGAAATGGCTTTGGAATTATTCAAACCATTTATGATGAAAGAACTTGTTAAACGTGAAATGGCTTCAAATATTAAAAATGCTAAACGTAAACTTGATCGTCGCGATGAAGATATCTGGGATGTTTTAGAAGAAGTTATTGTTGAACATCCAGTTCTCCTTAACCGCGCACCAACACTTCATCGTCTTGGTATTCAAGCTTTCGAACCAATTTTAGTTGATGGTAAAGCAATTCGTCTTCATCCCTTAGCTTGTGAAGCTTACAATGCTGATTTTGATGGAGATCAAATGGCTATCCATGTACCTTTATCTGATGAAGCACAAGCAGAAGCTCGTTTGCTTATGTTAGCTGCTCATCATATCTTGGCACCTAAAGATGGTAAACCAGTTGTAACACCTTCTCAAGATATGGTTTTAGGTAACTACTACCTTACAATGGAAGAAGCTGGCCGCGAAGGCGAAGGTATGATCTTTAAAGATGCTAACGAAGCTGTAATGGCTTACCGTAATGGTTACGTTCATTTGCACACTCGTATTGGATTACAAACAGCAACATTAGCTGCTGAAGGTAAACCATTTACAGATTGGCAAAAAGAACGCATTATGATAACAACTGTTGGTAAAGCAATCTTTAATGAAATTTTACCTAATGAATTTGCCTACATTAATGAACCTAAGAATGATAACTTAATTAATAAAACAGCCGACAAATATTTTGTTGAACCTGGTCAAAATATTGGTGATGTTATTAAAGCACAAGAAATTATTTTACCTTTCAAAAAAGGATTCTTGAGTGATATCATTTCTGAAGTTTATAAACGATTTAAAGTAACTGAAACGTCTAAGATGTTAGATCGTCTTAAAAACTTAGGTTATGATCAATCAACACATGCTGGTATTACAGTTGGTATTTCTGATGTAACTGACTTAAAGGAAAAACCTGCAATTATTGAAGAAGCTCATAAACAAGTTGCTTTAGTTGCAAAACAATTCCGTCGAGGTTTGATTACAGAAGATGAACGTTATGAACGTGTTATTGCTATCTGGACACAAGCAAAAGATGATATTCAACAAAAACTAATGGAAGCATTGGGCACACAAAATCCTATTCAAATGATGAGTGATTCTGGAGCCCGTGGTAATATTTCTAACTTTACTCAATTAGCTGGTATGCGTGGTTTGATGGCAGCTCCTAATGGTAAAACAATGGAATTACCTATTATTTCTAACTTCCGTGAAGGTTTGTCAGTGTTGGAAATGTTTATTTCAACTCATGGGGCTCGTAAAGGTATGACTGATACGGCCTTGAAGACTGCCGATTCTGGATACTTGACTCGTCGACTTGTTGATGTTGCTCAAGATGTTATTATTCGTGAGAAAGATTGTTTCACTGATCGTGGCTTAGATGTATCAGCTATTAAAGAAGGAAATGAAATGATCGAACCATTGTATGACCGTATCTTAGGTCGTTATGCAATGAAGACCGTTAAAAATCCTGAAACTGGTGAAGTTATTGTCGCTTCAAACGAAATGATCGAAGAAAGCAAAGCGCAAGCAATTATCGCTGCTGGAATCGAACAAGTAACTATCCGCTCAGCATTTACATGTAACACTAAGCATGGGGTTTGTGAACATTGTTATGGTCGTAATATGGCTACTGGTGATCAGGTTGAAGTTGGTGAAGCAGTTGGTACTGTTGCTGCTCAATCAATCGGTGAACCCGGAACTCAATTAACAATGCGTACTTTCCATACTGGTGGGGTTGCTGGAGATGATATTACACAAGGGTTACCTCGTGTTCAAGAAATCTTCGAAGCACGTAATCCTAAAGGTCGTGCTGAAATTACAGAAGTAACAGGTATGATTGAAGCAATTGAAGAAAATCCTGCTGAACGTACTAAAGAAGTAACAGTTAAAGGTGAAACTGATACACGAACATATAGTTTACCTTATACTGCTGTTCTTAAAGTTGCCGAAGGTGATAAAATTCATCGTGGTGAAGCACTAACAGTTGGTTCAATTGATCCTAAACAATTAATTCAAGTTCGTGATGTTCTTTCTACGGAGAATTATATTCTTCGTGAAGTTCAAAAAGTATATCGTATGCAAGGGGTAGAAATCTCTGATAAGCATGTGGAGGTTATGTCTCGTCAAATGTTACGTAAGGTTCGCGTTATGGATCCCGGTGACACAAATGTATTACCAGGTACTTTAATGGATATCATGGATCTTAAAGAAGATAACTATAAGACATTGATCAAAGGTGGCATTCCAGCTACTTCACGTCCTGTCTTACTTGGTATCACTAAAGCATCTCTAGAAACAAACAGTTTCTTATCAGCTGCATCATTCCAAGAAACAACTCGTGTTCTTACGGATGCTGCTATTCGCGGTAAGAATGATCCATTAATTGGTCTGAAAGAAAATGTTATTATTGGTAAGATTATTCCTGCCGGTACTGGTATGCCAGATTACCGTCAAATTAAACCAAAAGAAACAGGTTCAATTTCAGCTAATGTTTATTCAATCTCAGATATTGAGAAACGAATGAAAGAAGAAGAAGCTAGCGTGAACGATTAACGTCATAGCTAAAAAAGAACAATTCTTATTAATTTAAGAGTTGTTCTTTTTTTTGTGCTTTATTAGCGAACAATTAACGCTTACATTTTAATAACGTCCGCAAACCATTGTATGGGTAAATAGACTGTGTTAATATTGTCATACAATAAAAAATACTGATCACCTATATAATGTCATGATATGGATGCTAGTTTCTACCCGGAGCCGTAAATTCCGGACTATATGTGAGTTAAAGCAAGCATGTATTAGGCATGAAATCCATAGAAAATCCGACTTATTAGTGTGAAAGATAATGTGGAGGATCAAATGAAGAATAGCACGGAATTAGAAAATAGTAGTTTGGATGAATCTAATTTATCAAATTTTAGAGCAGCAATATTAGGATTACAGCATTTATTAGCCATGTATTCAGGCGACATTTTGGTACCATTATTAGTTGGGGCTGCACTTGGGTTTAGTACAAAACAAATTACTTATTTAGTTTCGATGGATATTTTCATGTGTGGGATTGCAACATTATTACAATTGAAACGCACACGTTTTACTGGCATTGGTTTACCTGTAGTACTTGGGTGCGCGATTGAATACGTTGCACCATTGACTGCAGTAGGAAAACATTTTGGATTAGGAACAATGTATGGATCAATTATTGCTGCTGGTATTTTTATATTTCTAATTTCGGGATTCTTTGCAAACATTAGAAAATTCTTCCCACCAGTAGTGACAGGATCATTAATTACGTTAATCGGATTAACGTTAATTCCAGTTGCCTTTACCAACATGGGCGGTGGGGATGTGACAGCCAAATCATTTGGTAGTATCCCTAACTTAATAGTTGCAGGTGTAACCATTGCCGTTATTTTAGGCTTGAACATTTGGGGCCGCGGATTCATTCAACAAGTGGGTATCTTAATTGGTATTTTAGTTGGTGTGGTCGTTGCCTCATTTATGGGAAAAGTAACATTAGACCCAGTTAGCCAAGCTAATTGGTTTCAATTACCCCATGTTTTTATGTTTGCTGCCCCTAAATTTGAATGGTCATCAATTGTGACTATGATATTAGCAGCGTTAACAACTATGATTGAATCAACTGGTGTATTTTTTGCGCTGGGAGATATCGTTGGTCGTCCAATCAGAAAAGATGATTTAAAAAAAGGGTACCGTGCTGAAGGTATCGCAGCTGTTTTAGGTGGTATCTTTAATACGTTCCCATACTCGACATTTTCACAAAATGTTGGAATTGTGCAACTATCAGGAATTAAAACGAAGAAACCTGTTTATTTTTCAGCGTTCTTTTTAATTGCTTTAGGGTTACTTCCTAAAATTGGTGCAGCAGCAACTGTCATTCCAGCAGCCGTTTTAGGTGGTGCTATGTTAGTTATGTTCGGTATGGTTGGTGCACAAGGTATTAAAATGTTGCGCGAAGTTGAAGGTAGTAATAGTAATTTATTAATTATCGGTATTTCGGTCAGCTTAGGACTTGGTGTAACAGTACAACCAGCATTACTCCAAGCATTACCCTTAACAATCCAGACCATTTTTGGTAATGGACTTGTTGTCGGTAGTCTGTCGGCTGTTATCTTAAATATTCTATTCAATTATGGTCATTTGAATGACGCAATCGAAGATTAAAGTAAAAGCTAAGCAAATTTGCTTAGCTTTTTTATTTATATGAAGAAAGATAACGCAATAGTAATATAAACGCCAAACGTTATATGTGGGACAAATGGGAAAAATTGATATCGACTCTGTTTTACAGTAAAAAAGTAGATAAGTGAGCTGATACAAGCAAAAAGAGTGGCAATCAAACAAAAATGAACACCAAATGTTAGTTGAATGATAATCAGTAAAATAAAATCGCCAAGGCCGAGCTTTTGTTGAAAACATAAGACAAATAGAAACAGACTGAATAAGCTAATTGCTATTAGTGAGTCTGGAAACCCAAATAACAGATAATGCCACAGGATGAATAGTATTCCACCACCGATAGTTAAGCGACCAGAAATCAGTCGGTTAGTGAAATCCATAGCTGATAGAAAAGTTAAATAAAATAAGAACGTTATAAGTAATAGAAATTCAAAAAGAGATAGTTGAGTGAAAGATAAGGGCAACATGGCGGCCAAACTACATTCAAAAATAAATGAATAGGCTGGGAATTCTCCCTTGCAGAATCGACAGTGTCCGTGTAATCTAAGATAAGCGTAGATAGGAATTAGATCAAACCAAGGTATTTTTGTACCACAATAGTCGCAGATTGATCTTTTGTTGAATTGATTCTGATTCAATGCACAGCGTGTGGCAATGCAGGTGATGAATGAACCTAGGCAAGCACCTAGTAAAAATAAATAACTAATTAACATAATTTAAATCCTCCTATTAAAAAATACGCTTTTTAGTGTAAATACCATTGACGTATATTAAATACCGTGATATTCTGTGTAAGGTGCTTTTTGTGAACAGTTAATTCATCTACATAGTTGAGATTCTGTATAACAGCAGCGCATTATAAGACAGACGTCTAGGACGTTATTTTTTATTATTAAAAAATGAACCACCTGGATGTGTGGACTTAAAAAACAATTAACCTATAATAAGGAAGGAGGAAACTTTAGATGCCAACAATTAATCAATTAGTTCGTAAAGGTCGTAATTCTAAAGGTTCAAAATCTGGTGCACCCGCATTAAACTTCGGGTATAACAGTTACAAAAAAGTTCAAACAGATAATCCTGCACCACAAAAACGTGGGGTTGCTACTCGTGTCGGAACAATGACACCTAAAAAGCCTAACTCTGCTTTACGTAAATATGCGCGTGTGCGTTTATCTAACTTACTTGAAGTTACAGCTTACATTCCTGGTATTGGACATAACTTGCAAGAACATAGTGTTGTTCTTATTCGTGGTGGCCGTGTAAAAGATTTACCTGGGGTACGTTACCATGTTATCCGTGGTGCTCTTGATACAGCCGGTGTTGCTGATCGTAAACAAAGTCGTTCAAAATACGGCGCAAAGAGACCTAAATAAGAATAAAGTTATTCTAATAAAAATAGAATCTAAGGAGGTTATTTAGATGCCAAGAAAAGGCCCAGCTCCAAAACGAGAAGTATTGCCTGATCCAATTTACAATTCTAAATTAGTAACACGTTTAATCAACCGTTTAATGTTAGATGGTCGTCGTGGTACTGCATCAAAGATCTTGTATGATGCATTCGAAATGATTAAAGAACAAACAGGAAACGAACCTAATGAAGTTTTTGATGAAGCTATGAAAAACATCATGCCTGTACTTGAAGTTAAAGCTCGCCGTGTCGGTGGTTCTAACTACCAAGTGCCAATTGAAGTTCGCCCTGATCGTCGTTCAACTTTAGGTTTACGTTGGTTAGTAAGTTACGCACGTTTACGTGGGGAACATACTATGCCAGAACGTTTAGCTAAAGAAATCATGGATGCAGCAAACAATACTGGTGCATCAGTTAAGAAACGTGAAGATACACATAAAATGGCTGACGCTAATAAAGCATTCGCACATTACCGCTGGTAATTTTATAAAAGAATGGCTATTATATGATTTTGATAATCGATATAGTAGTCATTTTTTTGAATCTATTTTAGAATCGAAAGGAGATACTACAAAATGGCAAATAAACGCGAATTCCCACTAGAAAAAACGCGTAATATCGGGATTGTTGCTCATATCGATGCTGGTAAGACAACAACTACTGAACGTATTTTATACTATACTGGTAAAATTCATAAAATTGGTGAAACTCATGAAGGAGCTTCACAAATGGATTGGATGGAACAAGAACAAGAACGTGGTATCACAATCACATCAGCTGCAACAACTGCTGAATGGAAAGAACATCGTATTAATATCATCGATACTCCAGGACATGTGGATTTCACTATTGAAGTTGAACGTTCACTTCGTGTCTTAGATGGAGCCGTTGTTGTTTTAGATGGTCAATCTGGTGTTGAACCACAAACTGAAAACGTTTGGCGTCAAGCTACAACATATTCAGTTCCTCGTATCGTTTTCATCAATAAGATGGATAAAATGGGTGCTAATTTTGATTACTCAGTAGGCACAATCAAAGATCGTCTTCAAGTAAATGCTGTTCCTATCCAAATGCCAATTGGTGCTGAAGATGATTTTGAAGGTGTTATTGATTTAATCGAAATGAAAGCCGATTTATATGATAACGAAGATTTAGGTGCTACATGGGAAAGTATTGACGTTCCTGAAGAATATTTAGAAGAAGCTACAAAACGTCGCGAAGCTTTAGTTGAAGCCGTTGCTGATGTTGATGAAAAGCTTATGGAAAAATATCTTGATGGTGTGGAAATTACTAAAGATGAAATCAAAGCTGCTATCCGTAAAGCAACATTAAATCTTGAAATGTACCCAGTTCTTGCTGGTTCAGCATTTAAAAACAAGGGTGTTCAAATGATGTTGGATGCTGTTAATGATTTCTTACCATCTCCTTTAGATGTTAAACCTTATAACGCAGTAGATCCTAAAACAGATGAAGAAGTTGAAATCACAGCCGGTGATGACAAAGATTTCGCTGCTTTAGCATTTAAAATTGCAACGGATCCCTTCGTTGGTCGTTTAACATTCTTCCGTGTTTACTCAGGTACATTACAAGCTGGTTCTTATGTCTTGAACTCTACTAAAGACACGCGTGAACGTGTTGGTCGTATCCTTCAAATGCATTCAAATCACCGTAATGAAATTCCTGAAGTATTCTCTGGTGATATTGCTGCTGCTATTGGTTTGAAAAATACGACAACTGGTGATTCATTAACGGATGAAAAACATCCATTAATCCTTGAATCAATGGAATTCCCTGAACCAGTTATCCAAGTATCTATCGAACCAAAAACAAAAGCTGATCAAGATAAGATGGATATCGGTTTACAAAAACTAGCAGAAGAAGATCCTTCATTCAAGGCTGAAACTAACCCTGAAACTGGTGAAACTTTAATCGCTGGGATGGGTGAATTGCATTTGGATATCATCGTTGATCGTATGAGACGTGAATTTAACGTTGAAGCTACTGTTGGTGAACCACAAGTTGCCTACCGTGAAACATTTACAAAAACTGTTTCTGCACAAGGTAAATTCGTTCGTCAATCTGGTGGTAAAGGTCAATATGGTGATGTTACAGTTGAATTCTCACCTAATGAAGAGGGTGGCGGTTTCGCATTCGAAGACGCTATCGTCGGTGGGGTTGTTCCTCGTGAATATATTCCTTCAGTTGAACAAGGTTTGAGAGAAGCTATGCAAAATGGTGTTCTTGCAGGCTACCCACTTATTGATGTTAAAGCTAAGTTATATGATGGATCATATCATGATGTCGATTCTAACGAATCAGCATTTAAGGTAGCTGCCTCAATGGCATTGAGAAAAGCTGCTAAGAGTGCTGGTGCTGTTATTCTTGAACCAATGATGAAAGTTGAAGTTGTCGCTCCTGAAGATTACTTAGGTGATGTTATGGGACATGTAACTGCTCGTCGTGGACGTGTTGAAGGTATGGAAGCTCGCGGAAATGCACAAGTTGTTAACGCAATGGTTCCTCTTTCAGGTATGTTCGGTTACGCAACTACTTTACGTTCTTCTACACAAGGACGTGGTACATTCACAATGACATTTGATCATTACGAAGCTGTACCAAAATCAATCCAAGAAGAAATTATGAAGAAAAACGGAACAGCTACTGATTAATTAGTTGGTCTGAATTATAAAAGAAGTTATCACTTGTTGATAGCTTCTTTTTTTGTGGTAAAATAACATTTGGAAAATAAAAAAAGTTTTAAAAATGTTAATTATGATTATATAATGAGAAACTTTGAAAAAAAATAAGAAAGCACTTGCCATAAGGCTTTATCTCTAGTAGTATAGATAAGTACCCAAAAACAGATGGCGTATTACGCCCTGCGATAGGGTTTCATAGAATGAGCTAAGATGTGAAAGATTGCGACACGCCCGGCAGCTTTGCCACGCAAGGTGTGTCGGTCACTTACACGGAGCTAGTCTTATTTTTAAAATAGACGAAGGAGGGAACAAAATGGCAAAACAAAAAATTCGTATTCGCTTAAAAGCTTACGAACACCGTATTTTAGACCAATCTGCTGACAAGATTGTTGAAACTGCAAAAAGAACAGGGGCAACAATTTCTGGACCAATTCCATTGCCAACAGAACGTACATTATACACAGTTTTACGTTCACCACATAAGCATAAAGATTCACGTGAACAATTCGAAATGCTTACACATAAACGTTTGATTGATATCGTTAACCCAACACCTAAGACAGTTGATTCATTGATGAAACTTGACTTACCTAGTGGCGTTGATATTGAAATCAAATTATAAAACAGAGTTACAAAAATAAAAATACAAACATATTGGAGGTGTACTCATGACTACAAAAGGAATCTTAGGAAAAAAAGTAGGTATGACACAAGTTTTTACTGAAAATGGTGAATTGGTACCAGTTACAGTGATTGAATCTACGCCAAACGTTGTTTTACAATTGAAAACAATTGAAAACGATGGTTACGAAGCAATTCAATTAGGTTACCAAGACATGCGCGAAGTATTAACAAACAAACCTGCTAAAGGTCATGCAGCAAAAGCAAATACTACTCCTAAGCGCTTCGTTCGTGAAATTAACGATGTTGAGCTTGGAGAATATAACGTAGGTGACGAAATTAAAGTTGATACATTCTCAGCTGGCGATATCGTTAACGTTACGGGTACGTCTAAGGGACATGGTTTCCAAGGAAATATCAAACGTTGGGGACAATCACGAGGTCCTATGACTCATGGTTCTCGTTATCATCGTCGTCCTGGTTCAATGGGTGCCGTTATTAACCGTGTATTCAAAGGTAAGAGATTACCAGGTCGCATGGGTGGCAAACGCGTAACTGTCCAAAACTTGGAAATTATTCGTGTTGACGTTGATAGTAATGTTATCTTGATTAAAGGTAACGTACCAGGCGCAAACAAAACATTAGTTACAATTAAAAACGTCACAAAAGACGCTAAATAACAGGAAGGAGGAATTTCAAAATGCCAACAGTCGCATTATTAAAACAAGATGGTACTAAAAATGGTGAAGTTGAATTAAACGACGCTATTTTTGGAATCGAACCTAACGACAATGTCATTTTTGACGCCGTAATCATGCAACGTGCATCATTACGTCAAGGAACTCATTCAGTTAAAAACAAAAGTGCAGTTTCAGGTGGTGGTAGAAAACCATGGCGCCAAAAAGGTACAGGTCGTGCTCGTCAAGGATCTATCCGTAGCCCACAATGGCGTGGTGGTGGTGTCGTATTTGGCCCTACTCCTCGTTCATACAGTTACAAATTACCTAAAAAAGTTCGCCGTTTAGCTCTTAAATCAGTACTTTCACAAAAAGTATTGGATAACAGCGTGGTTATGGTCGATGCACTTAGCTTCGAACAACCAAAGACAAAAACTTTCAAAGAAGTTTTAAGTAACTTAGATATCAACAAAAAAGTATTAATAGTTCTTGAACCTGGCAATGATTTCGTTGCTTTAGCAGCTCGTAACTTACAAAATGTTACAGTAGTAGAAGCTAAAGGTGTTAACGTTCTTGACGTTATCAACAATGATAAATTAGTCATGACTCAAGCAGCTCTTTCTCAAGTAGAGGAGGCTCTTTCATAATGGAATCAAGAGATATTATCTTACGCCCAGTCATCACCGAAGCAGCAATGGATAGAATGGCTAACAAAGTTTACACATTCGACGTTGATACTCGTGCAACTAAAATTGAAGTCAAAAAAGCTATTGAAGATATTTTTGGCGTTAAAGTTGTAAAAGTAAATATCATGAATGTTAAAGGTAAGTTAAAACGTCAAGGTCGCTATGCTGGTTATACTAAAAAACGCCGTAAAGCAATTGTTACTTTAACTGCCGACTCAAAAGAAATCCAATTATTCGAAGAATAATCTAAAATTTTGTAAACTAGGAGGAAAACAACGTGGGAATTAAAAAATTCAAACCAACCACTAACGGTCGTCGTAATATGACTGGTTCTGATTTCTCAGAAATTACTAAATCAACTCCTGAAAAATCATTACTAGAATCAAAAAGCAGAACTGCCGGCCGTAATAACTATGGTCGCATTACTGTTCGTCACCGTGGTGGTGGTCATAAACGTCAATACCGTTTGATCGATTTCAAGCGTGTTAAAGACAATGTAACAGCAACTGTTAAAGCAATTGAATATGATCCAAACCGTTCAGCTAATATTGCATTATTACAATATACTGATGGTATCAAATCATACATCATTGCTCCTAAAGGATTAGAAGTTGGCATGATGGTTCAATCTGGTAAAGAAGCAGATATCAAGGTTGGTAACGCATTAGCTCTTCAAGATATCCCAGTTGGTACAATTATTCATAATGTCGAATTAAAACCAGGTAAGGGTGGACAACTTGCTCGTTCAGCCGGTGCTTCTGCACAATTACTTGGTAAAGAAGGTAAATACGTCCTTGTTCGTTTGACATCAGGCGAAGTTCGCATGATCTTATCAACATGTCGCGCATCTATCGGTGCTGTTGGTAACGAACAACATGAATTAATCAAAATTGGTAAAGCTGGTCGTGCTCGTTGGGCTGGTAAACGTCCTACAGTTCGTGGATCAGTTATGAATCCTAACGATCATCCTCATGGTGGTGGTGAAGGTAAAGCTCCAATTGGTCGTCCATCACCTATGTCTCCTTGGGGTCAAAAGACGATGGGTTACAAAACACGTTCAAAGAAAAACCAATCAGACAAATTTATCGTACGTGGACGCAACAAGAAATAATTTACTTGTTGCTTAAGCTATATTCCGGAAGGAGGATTCACATTGAGTCGTAGTCTAAAAAAAGGACCATTCGTCGATGAACATTTGATGAAAAAGGTCGAAGCACAAACTGATCAAGAAAAGAAAACAGTTATCAAAACATGGTCACGTCGTTCAACAATCTTCCCTAACTTCATTGGTCTAACTATCGCTGTATATGATGGACGTAAACACGTTCCAGTTTTTATGCAAGAAGATATGGTTGGTCATAAGTTGGGTGAATTTGTTCCAACACGTACTTTCCGTGGTCACGGATCTGACGATAAGAAAACTACAGTTAAATAAAGGAGGTTATACACATGGCTGAACAAGTAACATCAGCAAAAGCAACCGCCAAAACTGTTCGTATTCCAGCGCGTAAAGCTCGCTTGGTAATCGATCTTATCAGAGGTAAAAGTGTTGCTGAAGCTATCGGTATTTTGAGATTTACTCCCAGAGCCGGAAGCCCAATCATTGAAAAAGTTTTACTTTCTGCTGTAGCTAATGCAGAAAATAATTTTGATTTAGATGGTGAAAACTTAGTTATTACTGATATTTTTGCTAACGAAGGACCAACTTTAAAACGTTTCCGTCCTCGTGCTAAAGGATCAGCTTCACCAATTAACAAACGTACGAGTCACATTACAGTAGTTGTATCTGAAACTACAAAATAAGGAGGGATAACGCGTGGGTCAAAAAATAAATCCAACGGGATTACGTGTAGGTATCATTCGTGATTGGGATTCAAAATGGTATGCAGAAAAAGATTTTGCAAACTACCTTCATGAAGATTTACACATCCGTAAATACATTCAAGAAAAATTAACCGACGCTTCTGTCTCTATCGTTGAAATCGAACGCGCTGCAAAACGTGTTAACGTTTCAATCCATACTGCTAAACCTGGTATGGTTATCGGTAAAGGTGGAGCTGAAGTTGAAAAACTTCGTAAAGAATTAAATGATTTAACAGGTAAACGTGTGCATATCAACATTGTTGAAATCAAACGTCCTGATTTAGATGCTCAATTAGTCGGCGAAAACGTTGCGGAACAATTAGAAAACCGTGTCGCATTCCGTCGTGCTGTTAAACAAGCTATGCAACGTACAATGCGCTCTGGTGCTAAAGGTATCAAAGTTCAAGTTGCTGGCCGTCTTAACGGAGCTGATATGTCTCGTGTTGAAAGCTACTCAGATGGTACAGTTCCATTACATACCTTAAGAGCAGATATTGACTACGCTTGGGTTGAAGCAATGACTACTTACGGTAAATTAGGCGTTAAAGTCTGGATCTACCGTGGTGAAATCTTACCAGCTAAGAAAAACGCTGTGAAAGGAGGGAAATAACCTATGTTAGTACCTAAACGTACAAAATTCCGTCGTGAATTCCGTGGTAAAATGCGTGGGGAAGCTAAAGGTGGCAAAGAAGTCGCTTTTGGAGAATTCGGTTTACAGGCTCTTGAATCATCATGGATCACTAACCGTCAAATCGAAGCTTCTCGTGTCGCTATTAACCGTCATATGAAACGTGGTGGGAAAGTATGGATTAAAATTTTCCCTCATAAATCATATACTGCAAAAGCAATTGGTGTTCGAATGGGTTCTGGTAAAGGTGCTCCTGAAGGATGGGTAGCTCCAGTTAAACGTGGAAAGATCATGTTTGAAGTTGCCGGTGTTCCCGAAGAAGTTGCTCGCGAAGCTTTACGCTTAGCATCAAACAAACTTCCAGTGAGAACTAAAATTGTAAAACGTGAGGAAGTAGGTGGCGAATCACATGAAGGCTAAGGAAATTAATGAATTAACCACTGCTGAAATGATTACCAAAGAACAAGAATTTAAAGATGAATTGTTTAACTTACGCTTCCAATTAGCTACCGGTCAATTAGAAAATACCGCACGCTTAAGTGAAGTACGTAAAACAATTGCTCGTATTAAAACGGCATTACGCCAACAAGAATTAAACAAGTAGATTACGAAAGGGAGGCCATTTACGCATGAGTGAAACTCGTAACCAACGTAAAGTCTATCAAGGACGCGTTGTATCCGACAAAATGGATAAAACGATTAGTGTTCTTATCGAAACATACAAGACACACAAAACCTACGGTAAACGTGTGACTTATTCTAAAAAATTCTATGCACATGATGAAAATAACGAAGCAAAAATCGGCGATATCGTTCAAATTATGGAAACTCGTCCGTTGTCAGCAACTAAGAGATTCCGTTTATTAGATATCGTTGAAAAAGCAGTTATTGCTTAAGCATAATTGCCATTCGTATTTCTAATTTGCTATCGAAAGGAGGACACTTACTGTGATACAAACAGAAAGTCGTTTAAAAATTGCCGACAATTCAGGCGCAAAAGAAATCTTAACTATTAAAGTTTTAGGTGGATCAAAGCGTAAAACTGCTAATATCGGTGACGTTATTGTTGCTACTGTTAAACATGCAACACCAGGTGGTGTTGTCAAAAAAGGTGAAGTTGTTAAAGCTGTAATCGTACGTACAAAATCAGGTGCTCATCGCGCTGACGGTTCATACATCAAATTTGATGAAAATGCTGCCGTTATCATCCAAGATGATAAAAGCCCTAAAGGTACACGTATCTTTGGACCTGTTGCACGTGAATTACGTGATAACAATTTCATGAAGATTGTTTCTTTAGCACCCGAAGTATTATAAGAAATCCATCGGAAAACAAGGAGGTGCGCTAAATGTTCGTCAAAACTGGTGATAAAGTTCAATTAATTGCAGGTAAAGATAAAGGTAAACAAGGTACTGTTACTAAAGTTTTCCTTAAAGATGACCGTGTGATTGTTGAAGGCATGAATATTGCAAAAAAACATCAAAAACCTAGTAACTCGAATCCACAAGGTGGCATCGTGGATATAGAAGCACCAATTCACGTTTCAAACGTGATGCTTATCGACCCATCTACAAACGAACCAACTCGTGTTGGCTTCAAAGTTGTAGACGGCAAGAAAGTTAGAGTTTCTAAAAAATCAGGTGAAACTGTTAAATAGACCTACTGAAAGGAGGACACTTTCTTCATGACTAACCGTTTAAAAGAAAAGTTCACTAATGAAATTACACCATCTATGATGGAAAAATTTAACTACACATCAATTATGCAAACACCTCAAGTTGATAAAATTGTTATCAACATGGGTGTTGGTGATGCTGTTACTAATGCTAAAAATTTAGATAAAGCTGTTGAAGAATTAGCTTTAATCGCTGGTCAAAAACCTTTGGTTACAAAAGCTAAAAAATCAATTGCTGGCTTCCGTTTACGTGAAGGTATGCCAATCGGTGCTAAAGTTACTTTACGTGGCGAACGCATGTACGATTTCTTAGATAAATTAGTTTCAGTTTCATTACCTCGTGTGCGTGATTTCCGTGGCGTTAGCAAAAAAGCCTTTGATGGCCGTGGTAACTATACTTTAGGTGTTCGCGAACAATTAATTTTCCCAGAAATCGATTTTGATGATGTGGATAAAGTTCGTGGAATGGATATCGTTATTGTTACAACTGCTAATACTGATGAGGAATCAAAAGAATTACTCACACAATTAGGTATGCCGTTTTCTAAATAATAAGGAGGTTACAAAGCTTTGGCTAAAAAATCATTAATTGCAAAGAACAAACGTCCAGCAAAATTCTCTACACAAGCTTATACACGTTGCGAACGTTGTGGTCGCCCACATTCTGTTTATCGTAAATTTAAATTATGCCGTATTTGTCTTCGTGACCTTGCTCACAAAGGCCAAATTCCTGGTATGAAAAAAGCTAGCTGGTAAATCTAAAAGACAAGTTAAAGGAGGGTAAACTCAATGGTCATGACTGATCCGATCGCAGACTTTTTAACTCGTATCCGTAATGCAAACATGGTACGGCATGAGTCTTTAGAAGTGCCTGCTTCAAAAATCAAACGTGATATCGCTGAAATCCTTAAAAATGAAGGTTTCGTACGTGATATCGAATACATCGATGATGACAAACAAGGTATTATCCGTGTATTTTTAAAATTTGGAAAAGACAACGAACGTGTAATCTCTGGTATTAAACGTATCTCAAAACCAGGATTACGTACGTACGTTCAAGCTGATGCAGTTCCTAAAGTATTAAATGGTTTAGGAATCGCAGTTATCTCAACATCAGAAGGTGTGATGACAGATAAAGATGCACGCGCCAAACAAATTGGTGGCGAAGTCTTAGCATACATCTGGTAATCAATTAATTCGTAAGGAGGTGTCACTCGCGTGAGTCGTATAGGTTATAAAGAAATCGTTCTTCCTGCTGGTGTAGAAGTTACACAAGAAGGTCAAATGGTTACAGTAAAAGGCCCCAAAGGTGAATTAACTCGTAAGTTCTCTAGTGCTATTACAATGCATGTTGAAGGTCTTTCAGTTAAATTTACTCGTGAAAGTGACGATAAAAGCACTCGTGCCTTACATGGTACAATGCGTGCCAACGTAAACAACATGGTTCTTGGTGTTACAGAAGGTTTCAAAAAAGAACTTGAGTTGATTGGTGTTGGTTATCGTGCACAATTACAAGGGAAAAAATTAGTATTAAATGTTGGTTATTCACATCCAGTGGATTTTGAAGAACGCGAAAACTTAACTGTTGAAGTTCCTGCAAATACAAGTATTATTATTTCAGGTATCAGTAAACAAGAAGTTGGCGATCTTGCCGCAGAAATTCGTGCCGTTCGTCCTCCAGAACCTTATAAAGGTAAAGGAATTCGTTACGTTGGCGAATATGTTCGTCGTAAAGAAGGTAAAACAGGTAAATAATGCTGCTTAGCATTGCTTACTTTGTTTTTGAATAAAATCAAGAGGTGAAAATTGTGATTACAAAACCAGATAGAAATAAAACACGTTCAAAACGTCATTTACGTGTTCGTGGCAAGATTTCTGGAACTGCAGAGTGCCCACGCTTAAACGTATTCCGTTCTAATAACCACATCTACGCTCAAGTAATTGATGACGTAGCGGGTGTAACGCTAGCAAGTGCCTCAACAATTGATAGTGAAGTAACTGGCGACAGTAAAGTAGCAAAAGCTACTGCTGTTGGCGCATTAGTTGCTAAACGTGCTAATGACAAAGGTATCAAAGCTGTTGTTTTTGATCGTGGCGGATACTTATACCATGGACGCGTTGCTGCTTTAGCTGAAGCAGCTCGTGAAAATGGATTAGAATTCTAAGAAAGGGAGGAAATAGTTTATGACTTTCATTGATCCAACTCATTTAGATTTAGAAGATCGTGTTGTTGCGATTAACCGTGTTACTAAAGTTGTAAAAGGTGGACGTCGTCTACGTTTTGCTGCATTAGTTATTGTCGGTGATCACAATGGTCATGTAGGCTTCGGTACAGGTAAAGCTCAAGAAGTTCCTGAAGCAATCCGTAAAGCAGTTGAAGATGCTAAAAAGAACTTGATTGAAGTACCTATGGTCGGTACGACACTTCCTCACGAAGTTCTCGGTCAATACAGTGGTGGACGCATTATGCTTAAACCAGCTGTTGAAGGTTCTGGAGTTGCCGCTGGTGGTTCAGTTCGTGCCGTTATGGAACTTGCTGGAGTAGCAGATGTAACAAGTAAATCATTAGGCTCAAATACACCAATCAACGTTGTTCGCGCAACAATGGATGGTTTAAAGAAAATGAAGAGTGCTGAAGAAGTTGCTGCATTACGTGGCGTTTCTATTCAACACTTAGCTGACTAGGAGGACTAAAACATGACAGATTTAAAAATTACATTAAAACGCAGTGTCATCGGACGTCCTCAAAATCAACGCGAAATCGTTAAAGCTTTCGGTTTACACCGTATTAGCAGCTCTGTTATTCGTCCTAATGACGCAGTAACACGAGGCGTTATCGCCAAGATTTCTCATTTAGTGGACGTTGAAGAAGTTAAATAACATCAACATCTTGTTTGCAGTTTAAAATAAGGAGGTGCCAACCCTATGAAATTACATGAATTAAAACCAAGTGAAGGTTCTCGCTCAGTACGTAACCGTGTCGGACGTGGAACATCTTCAGGTAATGGTAAAACTTCTGGACGTGGTCAAAAAGGCCAAAAAGCCCGTAGTAAAGTACGTTTAGGTTTTGAAGGTGGACAAATGCCTTTATTCCGTCGTATGCCAAAACGTGGATTTAATAACTTCAACCGTAAAGAATATGCAGTTGTCAATTTAGATAGCTTAAACAAATTCGAAAACGGTGCTGAAGTAACACCAGCATTACTTGTTGAATCAGGTATTGTTAAGAACGAAAAATCAGGAATTAAAATTTTAGCTTCCGGCGAACTTAACAAGAAATTATCTGTTAAAGCAGGTAAATTCTCAGCTGCTGCTAAAGAAGCTATTGAAGCTGCCGGTGGTCAAACAGAGGTGATCTAATGCTTAAAGTGATGAAAAATGCATTAGCTGTGAAAGAAATCCGTCAAAAGATTTTTTTCACTTTATGCGTTTTAATTGTCTTTCGCTTAGGTACTTTTATAACAGTTCCTGGAATTAACCATGCTGCAATTGCTAGTGCAACAAGTAGTAACTTAGTTAGTCTTCTTAACACTTTTAGTGGTGGTGGATTAACTAATTACTCAATTTTCGCAATGGGGGTTTCACCCTACATTACAGCTCAAATTGTTATTCAATTACTACAAATGGACATTGTTCCTCGTTTTGTAGAATGGAGTAAGCAAGGTGAAGTTGGTCGTCGTAAATTGAATCAAGCTACACGTTACCTAACAATTGTCTTAGCATTTGTTCAATCTGTAGGTATCACCGCAGGGTTAGACTCATTAAGTAGTTTAGGTTTGGTTAACAATCCAAGTACGCAAACATATGTTGTTTTGGGCGTTATTTTAACAGCCGGAACAATGTTTACGACTTGGTTAGGTGATATGATTACTGAACGTGGTATTGGGAATGGTGTTTCCATGTTAATCATGGCAGGTATCGTTTCTCGTATTCCAGGTGGTATTAAACAGATTTTCAATGAACAAATTTTCCAAGCTGATAAAGGTGATCTTTGGGGGGGCATCTTGTTCATAGTTATCTTGCTCGTTATTATTTTTGCAATCGTAACTTTTGTAACATATGTTCAACAAGCTAACTATAAGATTCCAATTCAATACACAAGACGTGTTGCTGGTGCGACAGATAGTTCATATCTGCCACTTAAGGTAAACGTTGCGGGTGTTATCCCCGTTATTTTTGCGAGTTCGTTCATTGCAACACCCCAAACTGTGCTTTTGGCATTCCAAAGCTCACAAGGGGACACGACTTGGTATAAAGTATTAAGTCAAGTTTTCAACATGCAAACAACATACGGAGCCATCCTATATACCGTATTGATTGTCTTGTTCACATTCTTCTACGCTTTCGTACAGGTAAATCCTGAGAAACTCTCAGAGAATTTACAAAAACAAGGAAGTTATATTCCAAGTGTTTGGCCTGGTAAAGCAACAGAAAAATATGTTTCAAAATTATTAATGCGTTTAAGTACTGTTGGTTCATTATTCTTAGGATTTGTTGCTTTAATTCCATTATTAGCATCAAGTTTGTTCGGATTAGATGAATCAGTTGGTTTGGGTGGTACTAGTCTGTTGATTGTCGTTGGGGTTGCTCTTGAAACTATTCGTCAATTAGAGGGTATGATGATGAAACGTAAGTACGTCGGATTCATTAGATAATCGATAAAAAACAAATTTTAAACTGAGAATTAGGTTAGGCTGATGCCTAACCATTTCTCATATTAGGAGGATATTCATGACTAAAATGAACCTGATGTTAATGGGTTTACCTGGTGCAGGTAAGGGAACACAAGCTGAAAAGATTGTCGACGCTTTCCACATCGCTCATATCTCTACGGGAGACATCTTCCGTGCAGCAATGAAAAATGAAACACCAATGGGACTTGAAGCTAAAAAGTATATCGATCGTGGTGACCTTGTTCCTGATGAAGTCACAAATGGCATTGTCAAAGAACGATTAGCTGAAGATGATATTCAAGATGGCTACATGCTTGATGGGTTTCCAAGAAATATGGCACAAGCTGTTGCCTTGGACGAAATCGGTAAGGACCTTGGAAAACCTCTTAACGCAGTCATTGACATTCATGTTGATCCTGAATCTCTAATCGAACGTTTAACTGGTCGTTACATTTGTCGTAATTGTGGAGCTACATATCACAAAATCTTCAACCCCACAAAGGTTGAAGGAACATGTGATCGCTGTGGGCAACATGAATTTTATCAACGTGAAGATGACAAACTTGAAACGGTTAAAAATCGTTTAGAAGTTAACATCAAAATGAATACACCGTTATTAGATTTTTACGAACAACGTCATCTATTGTATACAGTAGATGGTAACCGCGATATTGAAGATGTATTTGCAGATATTGAAACGATTTTAAACAATCTCAAGTAATCTGAGTATTCCGCTGCAAAGTAATTGTGCCGGAGTGGCTAACTTGCATCTGAGATAGCGGTATGATAGAATAATTCCGGTTTATCTTTTCAGGAGGATATTTGTAATAATATCCTGATAAGAACGGGTGAGAGTGTCTAATTCTCGCCATTTTTACATGTAAAGTTAAAACACGATTTTAAGGAGGTACATTTACGTGGCGAAAGAAGAAGTAATTGAGATTGAGGGTACGGTCCGTGAAACGTTACCCAATGCGACTTTTCGAGTTGTACTTGAAAATGATCATGAAATTTTAGCTCATGTCTCTGGTAAAATTCGTAAGAATTATATTCGTATTTTACCTGGTGATAAAGTGACGGTTGAAATGTCTCCTTACGATTTAAGTAAGGGTCGTATTACTTATCGCTTTAAATAGATTGTACTTCAAAAACTTTTAGGAGGTATAATTCAATGAAAGTAAGACCATCAGTAAAACCAATGTGTGAACATTGTAAAGTTATCAAGCGCAAAGGTCGAGTTATGATCATTTGTAGCGCAAATCCAAAACATAAACAACGTCAAGGATAATAAAAATTAGGAGGTGTAATTGTTATGGCTCGTATTGCAGGTATTGATATTCCACGTGATAAAAGAATCGTGGTAGCATTAACTTACATTTATGGAATCGGTAATACAACTGCTGCTAAGATCTTGGTAGAAGCAGAAGTATCAGAAGATATTAGAACTCGTGATTTAACAACTGACCAAGAGGATGCAATCCGTAAAGTTGTTGATCAATTTAAAATTGAAGGTGACTTACGTCGCGAAATCAGTTTAAACATTAAACGTCTCCAAGAAATTGGAACGTACCGAGGCATGCGTCATCGTCGTGGTTTACCAGTTCGTGGACAAAACACGAAAAACAACGCTCGTACACGTAAAGGCCCAGCTACATCAATTGCAGGCCGCAAGAAATAATTACTAGATTAAGGAGGTAATACTATTTATGGCAACTAAGAAAGTTTCTCGCAAACGCCGTGTTAAAAAACATATTGAAGCCGGTGTTGCACATATTCATTCTACTTTTAACAATACACTTGTTATGATTACTGATGTTAACGGTAACGCTGTTGCATGGTCATCAGCTGGTGCATTAGGTTTTAGAGGTAGTCGTAAATCTACACCATTCGCAGCACAAATGGCAGCAGAAGCTGCAGCTAAAGGCTCAATGGAAAATGGTATGAAGACTGTTGAAGTAGCAGTTAAAGGACCTGGTTCTGGCCGTGAAGCCGCAATCCGTGCTTTACAAACTACTGGTCTTGAAGTAACAGCAATTCGCGATGTTACTCCAGTGCCTCATAATGGATGTCGTCCTCCAAAACGCCGTCGTGTTTAACGTGGATTAATATTCATTACGGAGTTGAACTTCATAATGTTTTCACTAGATTACACGTTACGTTTTGAAAGGGGTAAAGATAAGAATGATTGAATTTGAAAAACCAAATATTCATAAGATAGATGAAAGTCCTAACTATGGTAAATTTGTTGTAGAACCACTTGAACGCGGTTATGGTACGACATTAGGTAATTCACTTCGTCGGATTCTATTATCTTCCTTACCAGGCGCATCTATTACTAATATTCAAATTGATGGTGTTTTACATGAGTTTTCAACTATTGAAGGCGTATTGGAAGATGTTACTCAAATTATCTTGAATATTAAGAAAGTTGCTTTGAAGTTAGCTGCTGATGAAGACCAATCCATCGAAATTGATGTGAAAGGTCCCGCAGAGGTTACTGCCGGTGACATCATTGTAAACAGTGATGTTGAAGTATTAAATCCCGACTTGTACATTTGTACAGTCGCAGAAGGTGCATCTTTTCATGTTCGCATGAACGCTAGCAATGGTCGTGGATACGTATCTGCTGATCAAAACAAAGCGGAAGATATGCCAATTGGCGTATTACCAATTGACTCCATTTATACCCCAATCGAACGTGTGAACTACCAAGTAGAAAAAACACGTGTTGGTCAAAAAGATGATTATGACAAATTGACACTTGATGTTTGGACTAATGGTTCAATTACACCAAGCGAAGCCATTAGTTTGTCGGCTAAAATTTTAACTGAGCATTTGACTTTATTTGTTGATTTAACCGATGAAGCTAAAAATGCTGAAATTATGGTTGAAAAAGAAGAAACACATAAAGAAAAAATGCTCGAAATGACGATTGAAGAACTTGATTTATCAGTTCGTTCATACAATTGTTTGAAACGTGCTGGAATCAACACGGTTCAAGAATTAACGAATAAATCCGAAGCTGACATGATGAAAGTCCGTAACTTGGGCCGTAAATCATTGGAAGAAGTTAAAGCTAAATTAGCTGCGCTTGATTTATCATTACGTCATGATGACTAATATTATATAGAGGGAGGGAAACTATTCATGAGTTACCGCAAATTAGGACGTACAAGTTCTCAACGTAAAGCAATGTTACGTGATTTAACAACAAGTCTTATTATCAACGAACGAATTGTGACTACTGAAGCTCGCGCTAAAGAAGTACGCAAATCTGCCGATAAAATGATTTCTTTAGGTAAACGTGGTGATTTAGCTTCACGTCGTCGTGCTGCTGCTTTCGTAAGAAACACAGTTGCTGACGTGAAAGAAGATGGTGACGATGTCACTGTTCAATCAGCATTACAAAAATTATTTTCTGATGTAGCTCCTCGTTACGCTGAACGTAATGGTGGATACACTAGAACTATGAAAACAATGCCTCGTCGTGGCGATGCCGCACAAATGGTTATTATTGAATTAGTATAATTCGTTAACAGATAATTTTTCACTTTGATTGATGATTAAAAACAAACGTTATGATGATGGAGTAATCTTAGTCTAGTTTGAAGGTTCTTCACATTTGTGATTTGCCGGTCATCCTTCATAGTGATTTTTTATTGTCTAATGAGGTCTGAAAAAAGGGTTCTGAACACATTTTAATAATGTGTTCAGAACCCTTTTTTTATGTGCTAAAACCTAGTATGATAATAGTATTCTTAATCTGTTTAGGGGGTAATGTGATGGCACAAAGTTCAATACAACTTTACCGTTATGATAGTAAATATTTATCGGAAATAACGACATTATTCAACCAAACAATTCAAGAGATTAACCGACAAGATTATTCACAACTAGAAATTAATGAGTGGGTGCAGAATAATCCAGATCTGAGTGCATGGCATAAACGATTAAGTGAATCATTTACGCTACTTGCCATCAAAGATTTAAAGGTCATAGGATTTGGTAACCTTGAAGTAACAGGACATATTGATATGCTGTACGTAGAGAGTTCTATGATTCGACAGCATATCGGAGCGCTTATTTTAACAGAATTAACAAATTACCAAAGGAATGAATTACAAATAAATGTACAAACGGTAGAGGCTTCAATAACTGCTGTCTCTTTTTTTGAACATTATGGGTTTAAAATTATAAAAAGATAAGATAATTATCGACATCAACAAAATCTAGTTAATTATCAAATGGTGAGAGAAATTTAGCTTAAAATGCAGTTCTTAGCGCAATATAAAAAGGTGTGACTAAATGGCTGTTTATTGTTAATTAAGAGCTTAAAAGTACAAAAAATGCATTTTAGATGTATGTTGTATAGATAGGACAACTATAAAGAGTAAAAGTATAAATACACTGAGTTCATTTTGGCCTGTGATATAATGCAAAACGTAAGTTATCTTGTGAATTGTGAGGACAGTAACAATGACTGAATTAATTAAAGTTGATCATTTAAATTATCAATATGAAGCACAAAAAGAAATGAGTGAAATGGCACTTAAAGATGTGTCCTTTACGATTGAAAAAGGTGACTGGGTTGCAATTATTGGTCATAACGGTAGTGGGAAAAGTACATTATCTAAAAATATTAATGGCTTGCTAGCACCTCAATCAGGTGAAATCACAGTAGATGGCCTTATTTTATCACCAGAAACGGTCTGGGATATTCGTCGTAAGATTGGCATCGTTTTTCAAAACCCAGATAACCAGTTTGTGGGAGCAACTGTTGAAGATGACGTTGCATTTGGACTTGAAAACAATGGAATAGAACGTAAAGAAATGCAAGAACGAGTCAGAGACGCGCTTGAACGTGTAGATATGTGGGAGTTTGCGGCCAAGGAACCTGCTAGACTATCTGGGGGACAGAAACAACGTGTCGCAATCGCTGGAATTGTCGCTCTAAGGCCAGAAGTTATCATCTTGGATGAATCAACTAGCATGTTGGATCCAGAAGGTCGTGACGAAGTTTTGAGCCTAATACATCAACTCAAAGAAGAACGTGGGCTAACAATTATTTCAATCACGCATGATATTAATGAAGCGGCAAGTGCTGACAAAATTATGGTTATGGACAAAGGCGAGCTGGTAAAAGAAGGCACACCTGCTGAAATTTTTGCACTTGGTGAACAATTAGTAGATATGGGATTAGATATTCCATATCCAGAACGCTTAAAAGTCGCGCTTAAAAAACGTCATTTTGACATTCCGGACGACTATATGACAGAGGAAGGTATGGTAGATTGGTTATGGCAATTAAATTCAACGAAGTAGCCTTTACCTACCAAAAAGGGACACCTTTTGAAAGTCGGGCGCTACATAATATCAATCTTGAAATTGAGGACGGCTCATTTACAGCAATTGTTGGACATACAGGTTCTGGTAAATCGACCCTATTGCAACATTTAAATGGCCTATTAAAACCAACTGAAGGTAAAATTACAATTGGGAATCAAATCATTACACCAGAAACGGCCAATAAAACGTTAAACGATTTACGAAAACAAGTTGGCATCGTTTTTCAATTTCCAGAAGCACAATTGTTTGAAGAAACGGTTATTAAAGATGTGGCATTTGCGCCAAAAAACTTTGGTAAAACAGATGAAGAAGCTGAGAAAATAGCGACAAAAATGTTGAAGTTAGTTGGATTACCAGAGAATATCTATCAGCAATCACCATTTGACCTCTCTGGTGGTCAAATGCGTCGCGTAGCAATCGCTGGAATTCTGGCTATGGAACCTAAAATCTTGGTTTTAGACGAACCCACAGCAGGATTAGATCCTAAAGGTCGCGTTGATATGATGGCAATGTTCGAAGAACTTCATCGTGAACAAAATTTGACGATTATTCTCGTAACGCATCAGATGGATGATGTGGCAAATTATGCGAATCACGCTATTATCATGTCAAAAGGAACGATTATTAAATCGGGCACACCAAGAGAAGTTTTTGCTGATCCAGAGTTCTTATTAAGTAACCATTTGAACGTGCCAACAACAACGTTATTTTCAAAAAAATTAATTGAAAAAGGCTTTGAATTCAAGGAGATGCCTTTAACAGAGAATGAATTAGCCGACGACCTCGTCACGCTGCTAAGCCAAAATGGAGGTCATGACGCTAATGAATAAGTTGATTTTTGGACGTTACATAGCGGGTGATTCACTCGTTCACCGCATGGATCCGCGTGCTAAATTAGTTTTGAGTTTTTATTTTGTTGGAATAATCTTTATGGCAAATAATTGGCAAAGTTTTTCTATGCTTTTAGTTTTTACGTTAGGATGTATTTTAGCGTCAAAAATTAATATGAGTTTCTTTTTAAAAGGTGTCCGGCCATTAATTTGGCTGATTATCTTTACGGTTGCTTTGCAAATGCTATTTTCAAGTGGTGGCCAAATGTACTGGCATTGGGGGATTTTTAAAATTTCTCAATTTGGTGTGACAAATGGATTATATATTTTTTGCCGATTTATTTTAATTATTTTTATGTCAACATTATTGACGTTGTCAACGGCACCACTCCAACTAGCAGATGCGATTGAATCTTTATTAAAACCACTTAAAGCAATCAAATTTCCAGTTTATGAAATTGCGTTAATGTTATCAATCGCGTTACGTTTTGTCCCTACATTAATGGATGAGACAGAAAAAATTATGAACGCTCAACGAGCTCGAGGTGTGAACTTTGGTCAAGGGTCGCTAATTAAACAAATGCAATCAATTATCCCGTTGTTAATTCCGCTATTTGTAAGTTCGTTCAATCGTGCCGAAGATTTAGCGATTGCCATGGAATCTCGTGGTTACCAGGGTGGAGAAGGTCGAACAAAGTATCGTATTTTAAAATGGCGGACGGCTGATACGTTAGCTTTTGTTTTATTCGCTATCGTTACCGTTGCATTAGTCTACCTCAAAAATTAAGGATGAATAAATATGTCAGTACGTTTTAAAATTACCGTTGCTTATGATGGCGCAGCTTTTGCAGGGTTTCAGAGGCAGCCAAACCAACGGACGGTTGAATCTGTCTTAGAAAAAGCAGTAACAATTATGAGTAAATCAGAAGTACCAGTTAGAATTTATGGTTCAGGCCGAACAGATGCTGGCGTTCATGCCTTAGGACAGGTTTTTCATTTTGACTTCATGCATGAAATTCCGGAAACTAGCATGATGAGAGCATTGAACAGTTTATTGCCACTGGATGTTCAAGTTAAAAAAGCCGAACTTGTCAGTGATGATTTTCATTCACGCTATAGTACGCATGGTAAACGATATATGTATCGTGTTTCTCAAGGTGAATTTACCGACCCATTTAAACGCTTCTACACGGGTCATTATAAATACAAGATAGATATCGCCAAAATTGAAGAAGCATTACCTGATTTAGTTGGCGAACATGATTTTTCTAGTTTCGTGGCGGCAGGTAGCCAGGTTACAGATCACGTTCGGACGATTTATGAGGCAACCGTGAGAGAAGATAAAGAAAACCATGAAATTATTTTTGAATTTTATGGAAATGGCTTTCTGTACAATATGGTCCGAATTTTAGTCGCTACACTCCTAGAAATAGGGAACGGCCGGCGTCCGGTTCATGATATTTTACGGTTATATGAAGTAAAGGATCGACAACAAGCTCGAGAAACAGCTCCGGCGAGTGGATTATATTTAAAAAAGGTTTATTATCCGGACGAATTAGGGTAATATAGAAGTTATTGACAATATGAATACTAAGGCAATTTTAAATCTGAAAAGGTGTTATTTATTTGTGGGATGCCCATAAATTAGATTGACAAATTGACTTTTAATAGTTAATATTATAAATGGTATTGTTTGCCCCACTGATAGGCCCCGGAAACTTATTTGAGTGTCAAACAAACAACATGAAAAAACGGAGGAAACAATCGTGCGTACAACTTATTTAGCAAAAAAAGGCGAAATAGAACGTAAATGGTATGTTATTGATGCAACTGATATTTCTTTAGGTCGCTTATCAACTGTCGTTGCTTCTATCTTACGCGGTAAAAACAAACCAACATTCACACCTAATGTGGATACTGGTGATAACGTTATTGTTATCAATGCAGAAAAGGTTGGTTTAACTGGTCACAAAGCTGACAGAAAATTATACCAACATCATACAGATCATCCAGGTGGTTTAAAAACTCGTACTGCTGGTGATTTCCGTGCCAACGATCCTGAAAAATTGATTGCTTTCTCTGTTAAAGGTATGCTTCCAAAAGGTACTCTTGGTAAAGAACAAGCATTGAAATTACACGTATATCGTGGTGCAGAACATGATCAACAAGCACAACAACCAGAAACTTTAGATATTACAAACTTAATTTAAGGAGGCAATTGAAATGGCTCAAGTCGTATATTCAGGAACAGGTCGTCGTAAAAACTCAGTAGCTCGCGTACGTTTAGTACCAGGTACTGGTAAAATTACTATCAACAACAAAGCAATTGAAGATTACATTCCATTTGCTAACTTACGTGAAGTA
This sequence comes from Dellaglioa sp. CoH-56-MRSF-10, assembly GCF_056782175.1. The sequence goes on along the minus strand of NZ_JBXAYF010000003.1, from coordinate 258,788 downwards.
GTCTTACAACCATTTAACGCTACAGAAACATTAGGTAGTTATGATGTTTTAGTTAACGCTAATGGTGGTGGCTTCTCAGGTCAAGCTGGCGCAGTTCGCCATGGTATTGCTCGCGCATTACTTACAGTAGATCCAGATTTCCGTGCAGCTCTTAAATCTGCAGGATTACTTACTCGTGATCCTCGTATGAAAGAACGTAAGAAACCAGGTCTTAAGAAAGCTCGTAAAGCAAGCCAATTCTCAAAACGTTAATATATATTTATATCGATATTTTGAAGCACTTCACAAAGCAATTTGTGAGGTGTTTTTTTTGGTATATTGCAGTTGTCACTGGTGAATATTTTTGGTTCTATTGCAACTATTGTTGGTGAATATATTATGGAGGGTGTTGTCACTTTGTGACAACGCCTTTTTTATGTACATAATCCTCATTACAAAGAAAATGTGTTTCCTAAAATTACTGAAATCGTAGGCATTACGTTTAATATGTTTCAATTCATTGTTAGTTTCTTAAAGTTGGCCACTAGAATAACGTAGTAGCCTAATAGAGATGCCCGCCATCCGTAGCTAACAATTTGATTATGTTGAGAACTCTGCAGGGGTGTCAGGCATTTTTGAAGGTAATCTAAAGTACCATAAACTCCGATGACTGCTGGATTAAGGAGTGCTTTCAGCAAATTTCATATTTAGTAAAACCTTAGTATTATTTGTCATAGGAGACTCTTTTTAGTGTCATACAAAAAAATCTGTTGCCAGTGATAGATTTTTCTATCACTGGCAACAGATATTGTAGACCTTCTATTTATATATATATTAACTTTGGCTGTAAACCGCGGTCACTGAGTTACTACTTGACCAAACAACAATCAGATTCTGCTTGTTCGTTTCTTCACCAGTATTAACACCATATTCGTGACTAGTCCCTTTGGGATAGAACATGACGGACCAATTAATAGAAACATCACTTGCATTACTTAAGCTGGCGGTTAAGATATTATTAGCAACTTCAAATTTCGTCGCATGCAGCCCATTCTGATCTTTTAAGCCAGCTTTATTTAATGTAAACGAAGATGATGACACTAGACTATCTTTAGTAATATTTAACGGCTGAACATCATCAAGTGGTAAGTCGCGTCCCCGTGCTTCTAACTTCACAATTTGCCACTGACCGACGATACTGCTGTAATCACTGACTTGAATTTGATCTAAATTCATCTGTTTTGGTTGATTTACTTCTTTGGCAGGCGTCTTTTTAATCGTATTTACTTTTTTTGACGACTGCGCTTTTTTCTTATCTGACACGGATTCTTTTTTTGGTTGATTTACTTCTTTAGTATGCGTCTTTTTAGTTGTATCTGCTTTTTTTGACGACTGCGCCTTTTTCTTATCTGACACGGATACTTGTTTTGGCTGACTTGTTTGCTCAGACTGTGACTTTTGTTGCCCACACGCTGTTAATAAAGCAACCATTACGATACTAGTCATTACAAGTAAAGGCTTCTTCATCTCAATTCCTCCTTACAATAACGAATTAGTGTTTACGACGGCGCGTTCCTGCAAGTCCAAAGAGACTAACGGCACCAACAAGAGCTGCACCAATCACTGAAACGACTGACGAATTAGTTTCGTCAGTTTGTGGTAATACCGAAGCACCTAATATTTTAGCGTTATTGATTTCTGAATGATCAGCAGCTTTAAGACGTGATGTTGATGTATTATTGCTTGGTGCAACAATACCATTGTTGTCAGTCGTGTCTTTAGCTGTTTCACTACCTTTAGCAACAACAGAACCAGTTACGTTACCTTTATCTGAACCATTGTCTGAACCTGTTACATGACCAGTATGTGAACCAGAATCGTTATCAGTACCAGTTGATGGTTTGTCAACATTGTTCAAAGCATCTTCGATGTCTTTTTCATGTTGTAATTTAGCTAATGCAGCTTGTGCATCGTCTAAAGCTTTCTTAGATGCATCAGCGATTGCTTGTAACTTCGCATATTGTGCATCGTCAGCAACGGAAGCAGCTTGTGCATCTTCGGCAGCTTTAACAGCCTCGTCGTATGCTTTTTTAGCAGCTTCAACAGCTTTTGTTGCGTCAACTAAGTTAGCTTCAGCATTCTTTAAGTCATCTAAATGATTTGTTTTTTCGCCAAGTGCGTCTTGACCAGCTTTTAAAGCTGCTTGAGCGGCACTTAATTTAGCAGTTGCATCTTTTAATGCAGTTTTAGCAGTAACTAATTTAGCATTAGCTGCGTCTAAAGTCATGTGTTTTTGAGCTTGTGTTGTTTTAGTTGTAGCTAAGGCAGCTTGTGCATCTTTTAAAGCTTGTTGTTTTTGAGGCATTGATGCATTTAAATCATCAACAACTGTTTGTGCATTTTTAACAGCTACAGTAGCAGTTTTAACATCGTTTTGTGCTTTAGTTAAGGCTGTGTGTGCTGTTGCTTGTTTTGTTTTAGCAGTTGCTAAAGCAGTTTTAGCTGTAGCTAAGGCTTGGTTAGCTTTAACTGTTTGTGATTTAGCTGCTGCAAGAGCTGCATCAGCAGTTTTTGAAGTTGCTGTTTTAGCAGTAACGTCGCTTGCTAATTTATCAATTTGAGCTTGACTGACAGTTCCAGATTCAACAGGTGTAGTGCTAAATTTAGAAGCGTCGTTAACATCATAGTCATCAACAAAGTTAAAGAAACTTGTTAAGAAGATATTACCGTTAGATTGTTTAAATTGACCGAAGCCAAGACCGAACCATGTGTTATTGGCAGGTGTATATGTTGCCATAATGCCAGCAACACTTACGGCATGGCCCCATTCACCCCCATTGAATAAGAAGGCATTCATTGAATCATAGATAGATTTCTTGAAAGCATCAAGACTAAGATTCCAACCATTTTCAGATGATTTATCGAAGATAGTATTCATATCTTGTTGTGTTAAGTATGTTAATCCCATACCGTTAGCAATGCTGTTGTTTAATGCATTGTCATGACCATCATCAGGATCGTTATTCTTAGATGTATAAGCATCGCCGATTGATTGACCTAATTTTTTAGAACCTTCTGAGACTTCAACTTGTGTGCTACCAAAACGGTCACGCACTTCATTTAATAATTGTTTAGCATATTCATTTAAGTCATCAAGATATTTGTTTAAATCTGATTGGTTGTTAATATGAACAGTTTTATCTTGGTCATTTGAAATGTAGCCGCCATTTAATGCCCATTCTTTTTCAGTTGCAGCTGTTAAACTGTCAATGACATCTTGATAATTAGCGTCAGCTGATGAAGCATCTGAATAAGCCTTTAAGGCATTAATGTAGTCTTGGCTTAAGTTGATGTGATTTTGGTTAGCTTGATGATTACCTTGTTGTTTCTTAGCATCATCTAATGCTTTTTGAGCAGTATCTTTAGCTTTTTGAGCAGCGTCAGCTTTAGCTTTAGCATCATTTTGTTGTTTGTTAGCATCAGTTACGCCAGTTTGAGCGTTATTAACATTGTTTTGTGCGTCAGCAATATTCTTGTCAGCTTGGTCAGCACCTTTTTGAGCATTGTCTTCAGTTGTTTGAGCTTGATCCAAGTTATCTTTGGCATTGCTTAAATTCTTGTCGGCTTCGGCTGAACCTTTGCCATCAAGGTTATTTTGAGCATTATCAACGTTTTCTTGAGCTTTATCAGCATCTTTATCAGATTGGTCAGCACCTTTTTGGGCTTCATCAACGCCAGTTTGAGCATTATCGACATCTGTTTTACCTTTATCAACATCTGTTTTAGCGTTATCAACGTCTTGACCTAATTGGTTATTTGTTTTGTCTTGTTCGTCAACTGCATCTTGAGCGTTATTGATAGATTCATCAGTTGCGTTATCAGCAGTATTTTGCGCATTTTGTTGATTATCAACAGCACTGTTTAAATCTTCTTGTGATTGATTAGCATTTTCTTCAGTTTGACCAGCATTGTCTTTAGAAGCATCGGCTGTGTCTTTAGAAGTATCAGCAGCACTTTGATCTTTGTCAGCTGTATCTTTGGCATTATCAACGTCAGTTTGAGCGTCTTTAATATCGTCATCTAATTTTTGACTGTTAGATTGAACTGTTTGAGTATGAGTTGTTTCAGTTGAGTCGGGTGTAGTTGTTGCAGCGTTTGCCGTTGTTGTAGCACCAACGACAGTAACTCCAGCGATTAATGCACTTGATAATAAAGTAATGTTTGATTTTTTCATAATATAAAATATCCTCCCAATAAATTAATAATTATTTAGCAACCTGTTCAAATTTTAACCCCTCTAATAAAAATCCGAAGCCCATCATTTGTGAACCAGTTACGGAATTAAGTGTAAATGTTTTTTTATCTTTGTCTAAACTAGCTTTCATTGTATAATCATCAAATTTCATGGTAAGTTTACCGTCTTCAATTTCATAAGTACCTTGGTCTGACTTTTTATCAGTTTCAACTTTAGTCACAGTGTTTCCTTTAAACTTCAACTCAAATTTGGAACCACCCATGTCGGAAATATAGCTTCCATCCATCTTATTTGAATTGCCCATCATAAACATAGCCACAATAATAACTATAGCTACTATACTGACACCGGTAATAATATTTGCTTTTTTTGACATTTTTTCTCCATTTTTATAAATTTAATATAATAAATCTTATTTTCTGAACGAATTAAATGCACTGACGGTTGAGGACATAGCTGCCAAGCGTGCATTTGAGGCAATATCTTGTTGTAAGCCTCTCATTTCTTCCTGCATTGAAAGTTGAGTTTCTTGGAATTGTTGTGTTTCTAAAATGTTAAAGGCTTCTTGCAAATCACGTGCCCGAGTTTCATCAATTAATTTCCAAAGACGAAAAATATCGAAATAGTTGTAGAATTTCTCTGGGAATCCTTGCTTGCCTGCAATATAATCTTCATTTGCCATTTCAGCGTCCAAGTCTGCTAAGGCTTGTGTTTTAGATTCATTACCCGGCATAATATAAACAAAATATTTAAAAGCAAATAGCGCGATAACAGCAATGATGAATGGCATCGCCGCACTTGTCTGACTAGTAATCATAAAAAGAACAATTAAAACGACTAATGCGATGATTATTCCTCGAAATTTTTTCTTACCTTTTTCAATCTTAGCCTCTGCTTCACGAATTTGTTGTTGGATAACTGCAGCTCCCGCTGTAACACTTCTTTTTGCCATTAAAAAATCTAAAAGTTCTTCTTTATTCATAATTTTCTCCCTTTTCTTTGAACGAATTATTAACCAACCTTTACCAAACGATCCCTATAAAATCTCCTCCCCCAAAAAAGTAATTTATATCTTGCACTATCTTCACATGATATATTTTATCTCAAAAATATACTCAATACTACCTTTTTATGTAACTTTATAGGTATACTGAGAGCTTTGAAAGTGTGCGCACTTAATTTATCATTAAACATATGGATAAATAGGAGCGATTTATGATTATACTTGTGGGCACTTTCATTCGGAAAAAGCGAAAAGAATTAGGACTTACAATTGAAGAATTGGCAGAAATGGCGGACGTATCCGCCAGCTATTTGGCTCGACTCGAAAGAGGACAATTAGACGATACGAGTACAAGAAAGTTGGAACTAGTTCTGAATGCCTTACAATTAAATTTGGCTGATATATTAATGAGTAATGATTTTAACGACATTTATACGCCCGAATTAATTAACAGATTGAAAAGCATGACCACAGATGATAGAATGCGTATCTCTAAAGCGTTACTGGAAATCTTGAAATAGAAATTGATTAGACATATATTAAATGGGTAGAGAGTGTGTAAAGCATAAAAAAAGACACCATTAATGGTGTCTTGACTAGTCTATTTTATGGTGTTAATTTTATCTCGTATTATGGATTTTATTCAATGTTGTTCCTTTTTCAATATTGTAAAGTATTGATACAAGTGGATTCAAATAGATAAGATTCCATGAAGTATTAATCGATAATTCTCAAAACGCTAATATATATTTATATCGATATTTTGAAGCACTTCACAAAGCAATTTGTGAGGTGTTTTTTTGTATGGATTTTAAGTGTATAAAATATTCTAGTTCGGAATCTACGAAAATTTCTAAATTCAAAACCAACGCGTTTAATGACCTTAATTTTATTGTTTATTCCTTCTAAAGGACCGTTAGTATAATAATAGCCAAAATTATTTTTAATCTCAGAATGGTGACAAAGCAACGTTTCAATACTTTTAAGCATTTCTTCAGAACACCTTTCGGTGTTTCTAACTGTAAAATCATAAGATTTCCAGTCCTTCAACCGAATGGTTGATCTTATTTGGTTCATGAGTTCATATGATTTATTTAGTTCAGGATGAATCGCTAATAAATGATCAACGACATTTGTTTCTGTTGTTAGGTATGGGAAATAAGTCCATTTCTTGAAATTTTTAAAATCTAAGGTTTCAGAAGGTTTTAACAGGAGCTTCCAGTAACGTTTTAGTGCTTTGTAGTCTTGTGATGATTTTGAAAGTTCTTTCATCAGTCTAATTCTAGTTTTAGTGAATCCACGATTCACTGAATTGATAATATGAAAGGTATCTATGATGACAATCGCGTTAGGAAAGACTTCTTTGGCTAGTTTAGGATAGGTATAATTCATATCAGTTACGATAATTTTCACGTTTTTTCTAGCTGCAGCTGAGTAACGATAAAAATAACGTTCTATTTGATAGAATCTTCTAAAAGATAAAAGTTTGATTAATTCATGGTTACTAGCATCCATAAATTCAAAACTCATGGCATCTGTAGCTGATTTGGTACTCTTGACTTCGTCAAGTAGGAGTACTTTAGGTAAAAATTTATAATTAGGTTTAAAATCACGTTCAAAGGTCATTAAAATACGACCTACAAAGGAATCAGGATTCGAAATTTCATTAGCAATATGAGTTAAAGAAACGGATTCCGCTAATTTAGTTAAACAGAGCTGTTTAGATAGATTGGAAATCGTACAATTTTTAGGAACCACACTTGTTTGGACAAGGAAGTATGACTGCCGCTCATGACAGCTAAAGTATCTTCGTTTGAGTGATAAAATGATACATTTACCAAAAAATTTAGGGTAGCGTATGGGTGTTTGACGCCAACTATACCTGATAATCTGTCCTTCGTTTTTAATATCACAATTTGGACAATCCCTTCGGCTGGTAATCAAGAACACGGTTAAATCGAGTGACACCGTCATTAGAAGACTGATAATCAACAATCGTTAGACTACTGTCTTTTATTTTAAGCCAAAATTTAGTATGATTAGGCATGCGGAGAGTTCCATCTTTCTTATTAATTCATCTGTGGTGGTTGAGGGATAATGAACATGGATGAACTCGTAACCAAAAGTCTTATGACTTTTGGCTTTTTTTTGTTATTATACAAAAAAACTGTCATCAGTAATAGTTTTTACACTAGTCCCAACAACAGATAGTACAGAGCCTTTTTATTGTATTTAAAATTTAAAGATATTTCCTTCTATTTGGAATATTCGTTGGGTTTTGGGAGCAACTACTGATAATAACCTAGCTAAAACACAAAGAAAAGTAAAGGGTATATAAACGATTTCTCCTCCCTTTACATTTTTTCATTTTTGCAGAAGGATTAATACAGCAATCGATACTGAAACTTACTGCAAAAATCAATTAAAAGGCCCAAAGGAAGAAGTTAATCAATTTTACACAAAATAAAAATGAGATTACCGTATTTTCACTTAAATCTAATTTTTTTTATTGTCTCAATTTTATAATGCTTTTTGACAACCTCCAAAAGAAAACATATACTTAATTATGAAAACGCTTTTATATAAAACGGAGGCAAACAGATGACACCAGAAATTGAATGGCTAGATACACCAACCGTTTTTCGTGTTGGACAGGTACCAGCTCACAGTGATCATAAGTACTATGCAACTCAAGCAGAAATGTTACAACAAAAAAGTTCATTTGAACAATCTTTGAATGGAACTTGGAAATTTAGTTACAGCACTAATGCAGCAAGTCGACCAAAAAATTTCTATCAGACTGACTTTGATGCAGAACAATTTGACACAATTCCAGTACCACAGCATATTGAATTATCAGGATATGAGCAATTACATTATATTAATACGATGTATCCTTGGGAAGGACATGAATATAGACGACCTGCTTTTTCAGATACTGATTTAAATCAGTATGCTGGAATGTTTAGTGATGCAGAATATAATCCAGTAGGTTCATATTTAAACCATTTTGACTTGGAACCAACTCTTCAAAATAAACGCGTTATTATCCGTTTTGAAGGTGTTGAACAGGCAATGTACGTCTGGTTGAATGGACATTTTCTAGGATACGCAGAAGATAGTTTTACACCAAGCGAATTTGACCTGACACCTTATTTAAAAGATAAGGATAATTGTTTGGCAGTTGAAGTGCATAAACGAAGTTCTGCAGCCTTCATTGAAGACCAAGACTTTTTCCGTTTCTTCGGAATTTTTCGTGATGTGACACTGTTAGCACAACCTGCAACACATTTAGATGATTTTTGGGTGATTCCTGATTACGATAGTGGACAAAAAACAGGACAAGTAGATTTACAACTTCATTTTAGTGGGGCAGAACAACGTGTCCGTGTCACATTCAAAGACCAAGATGCGGTGTTATTTAGCGATGAATTAATGAGTGGGTCAGATGTCGAAAAACACTACAATTTAGCACAACCAGTGACTGCTTGGCAGAATGACCGGCCTTATTTATATACATTACAATTAGAAATTTTAGATGCTGATGGGCAATTAATTGAAATTATCCAACAACCAGTTGGTTTTCGCAAAATTGAAATTAAGAATCGCGTGATGTTATTAAATGGTGAACGATTAATTATCAATGGTGTTAATCGTCATGAGTGGAACCCTAAATCAGGAAGAACCATTTCAGATAATGATGAAGCTTGGGATGTTGACTGTATGCAACGTAACAATATTAACGCAGTTCGGACGTCACATTATCCAGATCGATTATCTTTTTACAATCGTTGTGATCAGGCTGGTATTTATATGATGGCTGAAACCAACTTAGAATCACATGGTTCTTGGCAGAAAATGGGTGAAGTTGAGCCTTCTTGGAATGTGCCCGGCTCATCGGATCAATGGGAAGCAGCCGTTTTAGACCGCGCTAAAAGTAATTTTGAGTTATTTAAAAATCATCCCTCAGTTTTATTTTGGTCATTGGGTAACGAATCATACGCCGGCAGTGTCTTAGCGAAAATGAATGAGTACTATAAACAAAAAGATTCGACACGTTTAGTTCATTATGAAGGTGTTTTCCGTGCGCCTGAATACAAAGATGTCATTTCAGATGTTGAAAGTCGGATGTATGCAACACCAGCCGAAATTAAAGACTATCTAGAAAATTCACCACAAAAACCATTTATCTTGTGTGAGTATATGCATGATATGGGTAATTCATTGGGCGGGATGAAATCATATATTGATTTATTACAACAATATGAATCCTATCAAGGTGGTTTCATCTGGGACTTTATCGATCAAGCATTGTTAGTTGAAGATCCCGTCACAGGTCAAAATGAGTTGCGTTATGGTGGCGATTTTGATGATCGACCATCTGATTATGCATTTTCGGGTGATGGACTCGTTTTTGCCACACGTAATGAAAAACCAGCAATGCAGGAGGTAAAATACTATTATGGCACAGATAAATAAGCAGTTAACTGTCATTTACGGAGATGTCACACTCGGTTTAAAAGGAAATGATTTTCATTATATTTTCTCCTATCAAACGGGTGGCCCAGAATCTTTTAGAATTCAAGGTAAAGAGTGGCTTTATCGCTCACCAAAACCGACTTTTTGGCGTGCAACAACGGATAACGATCAGGGGAGTCAGTTTCCAGTAAAGTCAGGGATGTGGTTGGCCGCTGATCAATTCAGTAATTGTCAATCAGTTAAAGTTGCTATTAATGGTAAACCAATTGCGTTACCGATTGCACCAGAAAATAATCGTTACACTAACCATGAAGTCGCTGAAAAAGTGGCTATAAGTTATATCTATAACACACTGACTGTGCCGCAAACGCAAGTGACGGTCACTTATACTGTTGAAGCAACCGGAAAAATGAATGTTGCAGTTTCATACCAAGGAAAAGCTGGATTACCCTCATTACCTGTTTTTGGGTTGCGATTTATTATGCCCACACCAGCGACTCGTTTTTGTTACCAAGGATTATCAGGAGAAACTTATCCAGATAGAATGGCCGGAGGAATTCCAGGCCGATATGAAGTTCAAGGGTTACCAGTGACACCATACTTAGTTCCGCAAGATTGTGGTGTGCATATGCAAAATGATTGGGTAACTGTTTATCGACAGTCTGTTCTGGATAATCGTATGCAACAGGCTTCTGAAACGGGTTTAACATTCAGTGCGGTTGATCAACCAATTGCGTTTAGTTGTTTACCTTATACAGCTGAAGAATTAGAAAATGCGACACATCATAGCGAATTACCAGCGGAACATCGTACCGTTTTATCGATTCTAGGCGCCGTTCGAGGTGTTGGTGGTATTGATAGTTGGGGTAGTGATGTTGAGGATGACTATCAAATTGATGCGATGAAGGATATTGCTTACCAATTTAATATCACATTTGATTAATTTGCCTATCTACCATAACTATAGTAGACTGTAAATAATTAATAAACAGGGAGTGTGAAGTGCATTGGTAAATACAAATCGTTAATCGAATAACTGTCGACTAAACAAGGGACGAAGTGTGTCTTTTTATGCATGTTGACTATTCAAACGGTTTGCAATATCAATTCTTTTTCACATCTGAAAGAACCACTTTTTTTGATGGATAACGATTGAAGAGCATATAACTGTATGCTCTTTTTTTGTAGAATCAAATGGATAGTTTAGCGGTCGACCTCACAAAGAAATGAGGTAATTACTATAGGAACAATACAAATTAAACAATTAAGTTTTCAATATGATGGACAATTAGCACCAATTTTTAAAAATGTTGATTTACAATTAGATGCCAGCTGGAAGTTAGGTCTAATTGGTAGAAATGGTCGCGGAAAAACGACTTTATTTAGAATTTTACAAAATCAATTACAGTACCAAGGAAAGATTAGAACAGATTTAGAATTTCAGTATTTTCCTCAAACAGTTGTTAAACCAGAAGAGTCAGTGTGGCTGGTTATCAAGAGTATCACAGACTTACAAGACTATGATCAGTGGCAAATTTTAATCGAATTAGATAAACTTGGACTATCTGAAAAATTATTGACGGAACCATTTAATCAATTAAGTCCAGGACAGCAAACTAAGATATTATTAGCCAGCTTATTTGTTGGCGAAGGTAAATTTCAATTAATAGATGAACCGACTAATCATTTAGATGAAAACGGTCGAAAAATTATTTCTGATTATCTAAGACAAAAACAAGGATTTATTTTAATCAGTCATGATCGTTATTTTTTAAATAATATTATTGATCATGTTATTTCAATTGATCGCGCTAAAATCAGTCAATTTAAGGGTAATTATAATACGTGGGCTGACGAAAATACGTCACGAAATAATTGGGAATATAATGAAAAAGAAAAATTACAACATGATATTAAACGATTAGAAGGTGCTTCACGGAAAAAATCGGGTTGGGCTAATCAGACTGAGGCGAAAGTATCTGGTGCGACAGACAGAGGATTTATTAGCCACAAGGCAGCTAAATCTATGAAACGGGTACTAAGTATTAAAAAACGTGCCGATAAAGCAGTAGAAGAGAAAAAATCTTTACTTAAGAATATTGATGTGGCAGATCTTTTAACGTTGAATTTTGAAAAATTAGTGTCAGATAAGACTTTACTAGAGGTAATTGGCTTATCAGCATTTCGTAAACAATTGCCGGTAAATAAACCGGTAGATTTTAAATTAAAGATGGGAGAGCGCGTTATTCTTCAGGGTGAAAATGGTTCTGGTAAATCGAGCGTTATCGCTGCTATACTAGGTCAATTAAAGTATCAAGGGCAATACAAATTTGCAACACCTTTAAAAGTGAGCTGGTTACCGCAAAATTTTGATGGTTTATCTGGTTCTTTACAAGAATTCGCTGCAGAAAAAAATGTTTCTTATTCTTTAATGTTGGATACATTAAGAAAACTTGGTTTTGAACGTTATGAATTTGATAAAGATATCAGTCAAATGAGCATGGGCCAAAAGAGAAAAGTGGCTTTGAGTCGTTCGTTGGTTGAACCAGCAAATATATATATTTGGGATGAGCCACTTAATTATCTAGATGTTATCACGCGTCAACAAATTCAAGATGTTATTCTGGCTTTTCAACCACCGATGTTAATCATTGATCATGATAAAGAATTCGTTGAAAAGGTTGGAACAAAATTCGTTGAGATTGAACATTATTAGTGAATGGTTAATTAAAGGCATCCAATTTATACGTCTATTGATATCAAGATAGTCGTAATGATATACTGTTAAGAGCATAGTTATTTTAACTGTATACTGATTAGCGGGGCATACAGAATTAAAATCGACGTAAGTTGAATAATAAAAGATCAACTTTATTTGAAGGCATGTATTCATAATATGAATCTTTAACTTTGAAAGAAATTGTTAATTAATAGAGCAAGGAGGAAACATTAATGGCTGATAAAGCAAAGACTGATAGAGATAAAATGCTAGAAATTATCAAAAAGAAACAAACTGATGGCGGAAACTTCAATAAGAAGGCTACTGCTAGAAATGATCGTACTAAAATGCGTAAGGGTCCTAAGATTTTTAAATAGAGGTTTAGACTTAGCTCAGATAAATATCTGGGCTATTTTTTTAATCATTAAAATCTAGCATACTTTTACTGAATCAATTCCAATATATCTGCAGTAACTTCTTCAGCTGTAGCAGGACTACCACTACTAATCCATTGCAACATCGTTCGTAGAACGCCACCAAGAATGAACGTTTTTTGAGTATTATTTAGCCGACTGATACTAGGCGTATCTTTAAGAATCTTTTCAAAATAAGTATAAAAAGAATCTTCCAATAAATAAACAATATCATTTTTAATTAGGATATCCATAAATTCAGAATCATTATGCCAATAGTTAAAAGCTAGCTTGAAAATGTTTTTCAAACTAATTTCTGTTTGATTGGACTTGAGTTCGGCGTAAAACTGGTCAAATAAGTAATCGGACCGAGTTAGTAAAATCGCGTCCTTATTTTCAAAATTACGATAGAAAGTCAGCCGGGCAACTCCGGCTTTTTTTGTGATTTCAGTTATTGTGATTTCTTGATAAGATTTTATTTTTAATAAGTCAATTAAAGAATCAATAATCAAATTTTTACTTAATTTTGCTTGGTTATTTTCCGTCATTTTTTATATCTCCTTGAAGTGTAACAAATAACACGATTTTGTATCTTGTAAATCACGCGATAAATGATTAATATAAGTGTAACAAATGTAACACTTATAGCAAGAAAGATAAATGACACTTGAAGTATTTTATATAAAGTCATTAAAGTCGGAAAATTTATTAAACTAATTAAAAGAGGTTATTGAACATGAAAAAAATTTGTATTATATTTGATCATCCCTACACTGCAGACGCTGGATACAATGAATTGCACAATAGGAGTTATTCAGCGGCATTACTAGTTAGTGCTAAAGCAGCGTATGAAAAAGAGGGCTGTATTGTGGACGTAATTGATTTGCATAAAGATGGGTTTGATCCTGTAATGCACCAAGAAGACCTAATATCTTGGCGTAAGAAGATACCAACGGATTCTATGACGGCGAATTATCAAGAACGCCTCATGGCTGCAGATGAGCTTGTCTTTATTTTTCCAATCTGGTGGGAATCTATGCCAGCTATGATGAAGGGATTCTTTGACAAAGTTATTGCTAAAGGGATTCTTTATACAGAGCAGGAAAATAAAAAATTATTTAAAAATGAGATGGTTCATTTAAAGAAAGTTAAAATGGTTACAACTATGTCAACACCAGGTTGGATTTATCGAACTATCTTTGGAAATCCTGTGACTAAAATGGTATTTAGGGGAACATTCCGGAAGATGGGGTTTAACCAGTTGAAATGGTTTAACTTTGCTGCAGTTCAAGGAATGAAACTTGAAAAACGACAACAGTTGTTGAAGAAGTTTGAAAATAATATTGTGAAGTAAGAGGGTTCAACCTGATTGGGTAAATACAATTAGGTTGGCTCTTTTTTAATATCACTAGAACCGAATCTTTTGAATTTAGTTCAGTTAATTTAAGTAGTATAATACAATTGAATTATTAAGGAAGAAAAGGGCGTCAAATAGTGAATGGAGGGGCAAAATGATGACAGAACATGAAAAATTATTGGCAGGTCAAGATTATGATTATCGCGACCCAGAATTACAGGGTATGATTGCGGCGGGTAAAGAATTAGTCACTATAATCAATACGACAACTGACCTAGAGAAAAGAGCAACAGCAATTCACGAGTTGTTAGGGAAATCTGGGGAAGGACTCGTTATTAATGGTCAATTTAATACAGTTTATGGTAAACATATCACTGTTGGTGATGATGTTTTTATTAACGGTAATTGTACATTTCAAGATTCAAACAAAATCACATTAGGAGATCGTGTCATTGTCGCGCCAGACACGAAGTTATATTGTGGTGAACATGCATTAGATGCAACAAAACGTTTTGGAAAAAGACAAGATGGTAGTCGTTATTTAATTACTTATACTAAACCAATTACAATTGGAAACGATGTGTGGATAGGTGGAAATGTCACGATTATTGGTGGCGTTCATATTGGGGATAATGTGATTGTAGCAGCTGGTGCAGTGGTGACAAAAGATGTTCCTGACAATACAGTAGTGGGCGGCGTGCCCGCCAAAGTTATCAAACAATTAGAGCCATTAAAATAAGAAAATTTTTATATTAGGTGAGAGGAATGAGCAGGCTATTTTAGCATTTTTGCCTAGTATTAGATAATCAGCTAAATTAAAGAAACCTAAATTAGGTTGTAGGAGGGAAAAGTTAATGACAAGTATTGATGTTTTTGCACACGTTTTACCACCACATTTTTATAACGAGATGTTAGCTATTCAGCCGAACTTGCCAGAAAAAATGCCATTTATTAAACATCCCATATTGATTGATATTGAACAAAGACGCCTATTACGGAACAGAAATGTCCAACAAGTTATCTCAGCAGTCAACGTGAATCCTGAGGACTACGTAGGGCCAGAACAAGCAGCGGCATTATGCTGGCAAGCTAATAACGAAATAATTGAAATGGTTCAACAAAATGCAGACTTGTTTAAAGCGGGTATTGCAATGATACCTCTAAATAACATCGATGAAGCAACACGTATTATAAAAGAACAAGTGCTAAAAAATTCAGAATTAGTTGGCATTCAGTTATTTACGCGTGCCCTTGGAAAAAGTATTGCTGCAAAGGAATACCGGGTTATTTTTGAAATGGCTGCACAATTAAATATCCCAATTCTGTTACACCCAATTTTTGATGATCGTAAACCAGACAATAATATTATTTTTAGTTGGGAATATGAACTAGCGCAAGCAATGTTGCAATTAGTACAGTCAGGAATTTTTAATGACTATCCTACACTTAAAGTAATTGTTCATCATGCTGGGGCAATGGTGCCTTATTTTGCTGAACGAATTAACCATATTCTATCACCAGAACAGGCAGCTGATTTTAAACGTTTCTATGTAGATACTGCATTATTGGGCAATCCTAAAGCATTAGGGTTAGCAATTGATTATTATGGTGTTAGCCACGTACTGTTTGGAACTGATGCACCGTTAGGGATTGCGCCAGCTGGAGCAACGGATGCCATAATTGAAGCTTTAGATCAGTTGAATCTTTCGAAAGATGATCGAGCCCTGATTAATTATGGAAATTATAATCGTTTGATGGGATTGGGTGAATAAATGATAGAACTTAAGAATGCCCCATTATTAAGACTATTCAAACTTAAAATTAAGCTATCTGATCGTGAAAGATTTGAAAAAGCAGGGATGATTAATTTAACGACCTCAATTCAGCAAGAAAAAGGAACTTTGGCGATGTACAGTGTACATTTGGATGAGGCGGGTACTGAAAATATTGTGATTGAATCTTATCAAGACGAAGATCAATATCAAAAACATGCAAATTCGGCTCAATTTAAAATGTTTAGTAATATCGCATCTCAGGCAGTAATTGAAAAATCGATGATTAATTTATCCCCAGAATTACTGTTAGAAAAAACAACAGCCTTGCATGAATTGAAGCCTGACAGAGCTATACTCAAAGTAACAAGTATTGAAATAGAGCCGAATAGGGTTAAAGAATTTAGAGAAGTTTCATTGAATACTATGAAACAATCATTTGAAAATGAAGCAGGACTCTTAGTGACATACATTGCTTCTGTAGATGGAGATTTAAATCAATGGATTTTCGTTGAAATTTACCGGAGTGACGAGGATTACCAAGCTCATTTACAAACAATGAATTTTAAAAAATATGTAACAGAGACGAAAAAAATGGTGCTTAATAAACGAATAGAGACACCTGTAGCAGATGTTTTAGTTAATCAGGGTGGATTATTTTTTGAAAAATGAAGATAGAGCGGTAATCAAGTTAGTCGATTACAGTGCTATCTTTTTAATTTTCCGTAAACAAAAGAGGTGCTGATAAATTTTATCAGCACCTCTTATTAATAATCGAGTATCAATATAATTTAACCCCAGCGATTTGATTTTCTGGGTAAAACCATTAAAATAAAGAACCAAATACTACCGACTAATGGAACGAATTGGATTAAAATCCACCAACCAGAACGATCAGTATCATGTAAACGACGAACTGAAACAGCAAAGTTTGCAATCCAGACGATAAACATAACAATATTTCGACTTGTCATAAAAGTAAGTTCACTAAAATTATAAATCGAATCGATAGGATGGCCAACGAGTGACGTATAAAAATAAATAATAATTGCTCCTAGAATACTATTAATAATCGTAGGCCACCAATAGTCTGATCTATTCGATGTGTCAGAAAAATTAAAAATATTTTCCCAGAAATTTTTGTATGATTGAACCATATGCTTAATCCTCCTTTTTAAAACGTTTTATTTAGTTAAAAGACATCGTTAGATTATTAAATTAGTTAATCTGACGATGTTTATTTAATTATAGTATAAATAAATAGAAATTTATATTGATATGCTTGGTGCCAGAAATAATCAGCTAGTTGACTTAAGAAAATAATTATTATATTATGAAGTTAACTTCACATGAAGTATATTTCATATTGAAAGGTGTTCATTATGCAAAATAAAGTTAAAGAATACAGAACTAAGCTTGAATTAACACAGGAACAGTTAGCTGAGAAAGTTCAAGTTTCTAGTCGAACAATTATCTCACTTGAAAAAGGTAAATATAAGCCATCTATAATGTTGGCCTATCGTTTGAGTTTATTGTTTGATTGTCAGATTGAAGCGTTATTTCAGCTAAAGGAAAATTTAGAGATGGAGGAGAATTAAAATGAAAATCTATAGTTATCGACATTTTTTTGTAGGTTTATTTTTTATGTTTGTGGGGATTGCCTCAATTTGGATAATGAACTTAGATTTTAAAGATGCTTTTGATTGGTCAAAATTGATTAGATCATTTATTAATGTTGTCTTATCATTTGGAATTGCGGCCTATCAATTTTATATAACTTTTTCTAAAAAAGGACTGAAAGAAGAACAGCTGGAGAATGTGGATGAACGAAATAAGTTAATTGATCAGTCTGTGAACGCAATGATTGGAAAAATTATGAATAGCATGATTTTAATTCTAGCGTTTGGGTTTATCATTTTGTGGGCATTTCTAAAAGTAAGTACGTTATTATGGATTGGTGCACTACTTTTCTTTTTGTATACGAATATAATAATCATTTCAATAATATTAGCGATATACTACGAGAAAAAGCTTTAATAATAGAGGCGTAACAGGTTAGGAGATTTTTGGCATGAAGAAAAATATGTTAATATCAATCGGTTTTTTGATGGTAGTTTTTTTAGGTATCTTAGGATTTAAAACATTAATTCAAGTTAAAGATACACAACCGGCTAGTTGGGCAGAAATCAGTCGAATTCAACCGACAGAAAATATAAAATTAACCCAAAAATACAAAATTAACGCAGGAACAAATGGCTTACCAGTCCAAGCAAAAATAGTCGTCGGTGGTGATGCTATATTACCGCATAAAAATTATGCTACACCCGCTGATTGGACCATTAAAAAAGGGTCCAAAGATGCATCAAATATGAAAGTTGTATTTAATCTTAAAAATTCGAAAGTACGTGGCACTAAGGTACAATTAAATACGTCAGATGCGTATTCTGGAGGACCAATGCCTGCCACGGTTCCAATTGAGATTGGACAAATTCAAGGCAAATTACAAGAAGAATATGGTCATTTTAAGGAAACGGCAACTATTGAAATTGGAGATAACACTTGGTATCTAAGCGTTATCCTTGAACCTAAAGTTAATTCAATTCACTATCTTTATTATCGAATTGAAGACACAAGTAGTGTTAGTGATTCGACAATTGTCGTTGATTATATGACTAAACTTAGGGCAGCTCAACAAAATCCCGCGGGACTAATGAATGATTTGGGTGATGTTGAAGCGGTCATTAAAACACTTTCTAAAACATCTGTGGCGTCTTAACCTATGCTATAATTTAAAGACATAGAATTATCTGAGAAAATGAGCAAAGAGAAAGGATTATATGAATCCACAATCAGTTTTAAAAGAAAAATTTGGGTACGACAATTTTCGCCAAGGTCAAAAAGAAGTTATTGATCGTATTCTAACGGGTGAAGATGTTTTAGCTATTATGCCTACAGGCGGCGGAAAATCGCTATGTTACCAAATTCCAGCACTTATATTAGATGGACTAACGTTAGTGATATCTCCTTTAATTTCTTTAATGAAGGATCAAGTTGATGCTTTAAATGAAAATGGCATTCCAGCAACCTTTATCAATAGTACGCTAGATTACACGGAGGTTCGTGAACGCTTTAATCAAGCTGCTCGTGGTGAAGTTAAGTTACTTTATGTGTCACCAGAACGATTAGATTCTGATGGTTTTATGGCAGATTTAGCGGAATTAAGAATTGATCTTGTCGCTATTGATGAAGCGCACTGTATCTCACAATGGGGGCACGATTTCCGTCCTAGTTATTTACGCTTAACGGAAACGATTCAACGTTTGAATTCGAATCCGACGATTATTGCATTAACAGCGACAGCGACAACTCAAGTAGCTGCGGATATTATGCAACGATTATCGATTATACATGAAGTTAAAACTGGGTTTTCACGTGAAAATTTAGCCTTCCAAGTCGTTAAAGATCAAAATAGTGATCGTTTCTTACTCGAGTATTTAAAGGGACAGAAACAACAATCTGGTATTATTTATGCAAGTACGCGTAAAGAAGTCGAACGGTTAACGAAATTAATAAAAAAAGCTAAGATTAAAGTGGCGATGTATCACGGCGGGTTGCAAGAAGATGAACGTCGTCAGAATCAGGAAGACTTCTTGTACGATCGTGTTCAGGTAATGATTGCGACGAATGCATTTGGGATGGGAATTGATAAAAGTAATGTTCGATTTGTAATCCATGATCAGATACCTGGTAGTTTAGAAGCTTATTATCAAGAAGCCGGACGTGCTGGACGAGATGGCTTGCCAAGTGAAGCAATTTTACTTTTTAATTTAAAAGATGTTCAGATTCAACATTTTTTCATTGACCAATCTGAAATGGATGATGTTAATAAAAAACATGAGTATTTAAAATTACAAGAAATGACGCAATACGCAAACACGCAACAGTGTTTACAACAGACAATTGTGAATTATTTTGGCGATGAAGCACCAGAATGTGGCCGTTGCGGCAATTGCTTGGATACACGAGATGCACAAGATATTTCGATTGATGCCCAAAAGGTTTTATCATGTGTAAAACGGATGGGTGAACATTTTGGTAAAGGGTTAGTCGCACAAGTTTTAACAGGTTCAAAAGTCCAAAAGGTGATGCAGTTTAGATTTGATGAATTACCTACGTATGGACTGATGAAAGATCAATCGCAGAAGGAAGTTTCTGGATTGATTGATTATTTAGTTGCGTCAGGTTTTTTACAGGCTTCAAGCGGCCAATATCCGGTTCTGCAACTTGCTGCAGAAGGAGTTGGCGTCTTAAAAGGTGAAACTAAAGTTACACGTAAAATGGCTGTAAAAGTTAAACAAGCATTACCTGAAGATAATGAACTATTTGAAGAATTAAGACAATTACGTCGCGAATTAGCAGAGGAACAAGGTGTACCGCCATTTGTTATCTTCTCTGATAAAACGTTATATTCAATGTGTGAGGTTATGCCGGAAACGTTAACTGATATGTTGGATGTTAAAGGTGTTGGTGAAAGTAAATTGGAAAAATATGGTGAGTTGTTCTTAGATATATTAAACGCAGAAGATTAAATTCTTGAAGGAGAGTTCATATGACAATTTATGAGTATTGGCAAGCATTTAAAAAGGCAAATAAAATTGAACATGATAATTATGATGCATGGTCATTTGGCGTCACTAAGAAAGAAACGTTAGAATTAGGTAAATTAGTTTTAGATGGTCTTAAAACAGGGACATCGTCAGCTTATAATTTATATTTTGATGAAGAACCTTTACCAAAAGTTGGCGATTACAATGTCATTGTTGATTATAAAGATAATCCAATGGCGATTACGAAAACAATAAAAGTTTATGTGACACCATTTAACGAAGTTACAGAAGAGCATGCTTTTCTTGAAGGCGAAGGCGATAGAAATTTAGCTTATTGGCGAAGTGTTCATCAATCTTTTTTTGAAGAAGAATTAGAAAGTGTTAATAAGACATTTGATGAGACAATGCCAGTGGTTTGTGAGGAATTTGAATTAGTTTTTCCGATTGAAACAACGGAGGTTTAAGCAAATGAAAATCGAACACGTTGGTTTATGGGTAGAAAATCTTGAAGCAATGCGTGATTTTTATGTGACTAATTTTAAGGCAACTTTTGGTGTGCGTTATGACAATGGGACTAAAGGATTTTCGTCATACTTTTTGAGCTTTCCAGATGGTCAAGCAAGATTAGAAATTATGACGAGAACGGATATTACAGATCGCTATCCTGATGGATTTGGTTATGCACATTTAGCCTTTTCTGTTGAGAATCATGTGACCGTTGATCAAATGGTGATTGATTTTAAAAAATCTGGAATAGAAGTTGTTAGTGGCCCTCGGACAACAGGGGATGGCTATTATGAAGCAGTCATTTTGGACCCTGAAGGAAACAAAATTGAACTTGTAGGTTAAAAAATAAGATTGAATCACGAGAAGGTCACCCCGGAAATGGGGTGACCTTTTTGAGTTTGAAATTTAATTTGGTGCATACTGTATGAGTCGGCTATAATTAATGAAAACGGTTAAATAGAAATGGAGATAAGAACAATGAATTTTGGAATTATTGGTTACGGTAATATTGCAAAGCGATTTTATGAAAGTATTCGATATACAAAAAATGGACAAGTTACAGCAATTGGATCAAAGTCATTATTTAATGACGATGTGTTTAAAGCGAATAATCCAGATATAACCATTTATGATTCATATCAAGCTCTTTTAGGCGATGATTCGATTGATGGCGTTTATATCGCATTGCCACATATGTTGCATAAAGAGTGGTCACTAAAGGCGTTGAAGCTAAATATTCCGGTATTTTGTGAAAAACCGGCTGTACTAACAACGACAGATATGAAAGAAATTGAATTAGCTTCAAGTGAAAATCAAACCTTATTTGTTGAAGCGTTTAAAACAAAATTTAACATCGGTATGGATCATTTAAAACAAGATTTAGCTTCAATCGGACCCATCCAAACCATGTCAGCTAACTTTTGTTCTAATGCCATTCCATCTCAAAAAGCAACTTCATATTTACTTCAAAAAGGACAGGGTGGTGCTTTGAACGATATCGGTACTTATCCAATTGGTTTTGTGTTAGAAATTTTAGGTTCAGATATTTCGCATATTGAATCAAAATTAGACATGCATAATGGGATTGATGAAAAATTTTCAGCAACGATACATTTTGAAAAAGGCGCTCAGGCACTCATTGAAGGCGCAATAAATGAAGCTAAACCGCGAGTTGCGATTATTGTTGGGCAACAAGGTCGTATCGTTATTCCAATGTATAATCGAATTGAAAAATATACGATTGAATTAAATGATGGACAAAAAATTAATCGGGACTATAGTATCGTTGGAGATGATATGACGCTTGAAATTCAAGCTTTTATTAATCTAGTTGAAATTGGTGCAAAGACTTGTGAGCGACATAGCCTACAGGATACGTTTAATATTATTCAGGTTATTGAAAAAATAAGGCAAGGTGAGTAAGCCTTTAAACTAACTTTGACAGCGCTTACTATATTTGATATACTTAATTTGTCAAATAAGGGCTGTAACTGATTCGATCAGGCATTACCTATTGATAACTATTTGTTTAGTTATCAATAGGTAATTTTTTTGAAAAAAACTAGTAAAACCTCTATTTGAAATAGTTCACAGATACATAAGTTAAACAAAAAACTTTGAAGGAGTGTATTAATATGTATAAAACAGATTATCCAAAAGGGTTTAAAAAAGGTTTCTTATGGGGTGGCGCAACAGCTGCAAACCAAGTTGAAGGTGGCTGGGATTTAGATGGCAAAGGGATGACTACTGCTGAAGTTATTCGTAAATCTGAAAAAAGAACAGAAATGAATCTTGGTTCTGTCACAATGAAAGTCATTGAAGAAGCGATGGACGATAAAACCACTGACCATTATCCAAAACGTCGTGGGATTGATTTCTATCATAATTATAAAGAAGATATTAAATTATTTGCAGAAATGGGTTTTAAAACATACCGGATGTCTATGGCATGGGCACGAATTTTTCCAAATGGTAATGAAACGGAACCCAATGAAGCTGGGTTAGCATTTTATGACCGCGTTTTTGATGAGTTAGCTAAGTATGATATTGAACCTGTTGTCACATTATCGCATTATGAAATGCCACTTGATTTGACAGTTAAACAAAATGGGTGGGTAAGCCGTGACACAATTGCTAGTTTTACACATTACACGGACGTTGTACTTAACCGTTTTAAAGATAAGGTTAAATATTGGTTAACGTTTAACGAAATTAATGTTAGCTCATTTGGTTTCATGGAAACGGGTGCTGTTGACAGTGAATTAACACAGAGAGAACAATTACAAATTCGGTATCAAGCTGTTCATCACCAATTTATCGCAAGTGCTTTGGTAGTTGAACAAGCACGGAAAATTAATCCTGATTTTGTGGTAGGTTGTATGCTTGCTAGAATGCAAACTTATCCATCAACGCCTAATCCAGCAGATGTTCGTGCCGCTCAAGAAAATGATAATTTAAACTTGTTCTTCACCGATGTTCAAGTCCGCGGCGAATACCCTGAATACATGAACCGCTATTTCAAAGAAAATGATGTTCATATTGTGATGGAGCCAGGGGATGAAGCTATTCTTAAAATGGGCAAAGTTGCGTTCCTTAGTTTTAGTTATTATATGTCAACGGTCACTTCAGCTGGCAAAACGGGTGATACATCGTTAGGAAATATGATTAATGGTGAAAAAAATCCTTACTTAGAAACAAGTGACTGGGGTTGGCAAATTGATCCCATTGGATTAAGAATCACATTGAATGCAATGTGGGATCGTTACCGTGTGCCACTATTTATTGTTGAAAATGGAATTGGGGCCCTAGATAAGTTAGGCGATGATGGCAAAGTTCATGATGACTATCGCATTAAGTATCTTGAAGAACATATCATTCAAATGAAAGAAGCTGTTATGGATGGTGTTGATTTAATGGGGTACACAATGTGGGGCTGCATTGATTTAATTAGCGCATCAACTTCAGAAATGAGTAAACGTTATGGGTTCATTTATGTTGATCAAGATGACGATGGAAATGGCTCATTGAAACGTTACAAGAAAGATAGTTTTGATTGGTATAAACAAGTTATTGAGACAAATGCTAGTGATATATAAAGGGAGATAATATGATGAATTTAGATGAAATAAAGAATGGGTTAGTTGTTTCTTGTCAGGCACTAGAAGGTGAACCATTATTTAGTTCATTTATCATGGGGAGAATGGCCCTTGCAGCTGAGATGGGTGGTGCTGTGGGGATACGAGCAAATTCAGTTTCTGATATTGTAGAAATTAAAAAACAAGTAAAATTACCGTTGATTGGCATAATCAAACGAGATTATGCAGATTCAGAAGTCTATATTACAGCAACGATGAAAGAAGTAGATGAATTACTGGAAACTGACGCTGAGATTATTGCATTAGATGCAACGGTTAGACAACGGCCTCATAATGAAAAGGTAACTGATTTAGTCAATAAAATTCATGAAGGAAATAGATTAGCCATGGCAGATATTTCTAATTATGAAGAAGGCGTTATGGCTGAAAAAAATGGATTTGATATGGTTTCTACAACGATGTCAGGATATACAGAATATACGGACGAAAGGGATAGCCCAGATTTTGATTTACTAGAAAAGTTAATTAAAAATCTTAAAATCCCTGTTATTATGGAGGGTCATACAACGACTCCAGAAGAAGTTAAGAGAGCATTTGATATTGGCGCATTTTCGGCAGTTGTCGGTGGCGTTATTACAAGACCTAAACAAATAACACAACTATTTGTTGATAAAATAAGTTAAATAAATCTTCTAATGATTGATGAACAGCGAATATGCTGTGAATTGTTATTAGAAGATTTTTCTGTAATAATAGGGTTAAAATTTACTCTAATTAAAATTAATCCAATTCAATTAATGTTAATAAAATAGCTTTATTTTACTGTGTTTATAGAAAATAAATTTCTATTTAACAAATCATGACATAAGTGGTATTCTTATAACATGATAAAAACTGAGAGAGAAAAGATGTCAGATGGTGAACCGTATGAGCAGTTGGATCCTGAACTAGTTGAACGACGAGAACTGATTCGGAGAAAACTGCGGACAATTAACCAGCTTGACGATAATAAGCAACAAAATACAAATATTAAAGCATTATTGGCTGATTCCGGTGAAGACTTTTGGGCCGAAACGGGAATCGAATTTGATTATGGATTTAATATTCATATCGGAAATCACTTTTATGCGAACTACCATTTAACGATGTTGGACACTTGTCCAATCACAATTGGTGATCATTGTTACATTGGACCAGACGTTGGATTTTACACGCCAGTACACCCCTTATCTGCAAAATTACGTGATGCGGATGTTGAAATGGGTAAACCAATTACGGTTGGTGATAGTGTCTGGATGGGTGGACACGTCACGATTTTACCAGGAGTTACGATTGGTAATCGAGTCGTTGTCGGCGCTGGATCTGTGGTCACAAAATCGTTTGGTGATGATCTCGTAATTGCGGGTAACCCGGCACGAATTATTCGTTATCTAGATGATAACGGTGACGTGAGTCCAGGTAAGTGATTCGATAGAATATTATAATTTACGTTATGAGTATTTGTATAAGATAGCAAAGCTAACAAGCACGCTGTGCAGATATCCCTAGTGGAGAAACTGTATCAGTGTGCTTTTTTTGTGCAATTAAAAGCAGAATTATCGGAGTGAGTACGGCGATGAATTAAAGATCGTGCTCTAAAATTTAGGAGGAAATTTTTATTTTAGAAAAACAGAATATCGACAAAAAAATGTTTTTACCGACTGTGGCATTATTTATTTTAGTATCAGTTGGATTATTACTCGGTGGGTCTGGTTTGAAGGCAGAATTAGGTTCAATAATGGATGCTATTACGGCCCACTTGAGTTGGGCTTACCTTGGTATCTATATTCTCAATTTTGTTTTCTTTTTATATATTGCATTAAGCCATTATGGCAAAATTACATTGGGTAATAAAGGCGAAAAGCCGGCATACAGTGATTTTAAATGGGGTAGTATGGTATTTGCGACGGCCATTGATGCCAGTATTTTAATGCTTAGCATGGTTGATCCACTTCGCTACGTGCAACAACCTTTGTTTGGTGCTAAAGCGATGTCTCCTGCTAATTATCAAAATGCTCACATGTTAGGTCAATTTGATTGGGGTCCAATGGCGTGGATGATGTTTGCATCTTCAGCTGTAATTATTTCATACGTTATGTACGTTAAAAAAGCGAAAGTTATGTGTGTTAGTGATGTGATTCCTATGTTAAAAGGGGATCAGCCTTATAAAAAAATCTTACGAAAAATAATTGATTTTCTTGTCGTTTTCGGTATTATGGGCGGTGTTGGTTCATCAGTTGGGATGGAAATACCTGTATTATCAAAAATTATCGCAACATTAACGGGAGTCCAAGATACAATACTTTTAAAATTAGCATTATTTGTTGTCCTGTTCAGCATTTTCACGTTAACCATGTTTAAAGGAATTAAGGGTGGGATTGATCGATTGAGTTCAGCTCATATTTGGACAGCCATTGGCTTTTTGTTAATTGTTCTGTTAGTTGGACCAACGGTTTATATTTTGAAGTCAGAAGGTAACAGTCTTGTACTGATGGTTACTCAGTTTGTAGCAATGAGTACAGGGACAGCTTCAGGATTAGGTCATGCGATTGACCCTGTTAAATCGGAAACTATTTTCTATTGGGGTTGGTGGTTAACTTTCATGCCATTCATGGGCTTATTCATTGCTAGAATTTCGCGTGGACGAACGATTCGTCAGGTGATATTAGGGATGCTTGCGTATGGTGCTTTAGGATGTATGAGTTTCTACGCAATCTTAGGTGGTTATTCACTCTATTTACAACAAAGTGGAGCTGCTGATTTAATTCATACACTGAATGTATATGGTCAAGCTGCAGCAATTGCACAAGTTATTTCAACATTGCCATTTAAATACGTAATGTTAGTTATCTATGCGATTTCATGTTTTATCTTCTTAGCAACGACGATTTCATCATCTGCATTTATCGTGTCGTCGTTTACTAGTACAAAACTCAAACCGACAGAGCAACCAAGTTTGTTTAACCGCTTGGTTTGGATGGGAATTTTCATGTTATTCTCATTTGGTATCGTCTTCGTTGGTGGTTTTAAAACAATCCAAGCTATCTGTTTATTAGCTGGGTTCCCATTAATTTTTGTGTCACTGTTATTGATTATTTCAACGTGGCAGTACTTAGCCGAAGATCGTTCAACGGAAAGTGCTCATGATTCATTGGTTAAAATTTTTGGAAAATTAAAGAAGAACTTAGTTTCTTATCAACATGTGATACATGATAGTAATAATTAAATATAAAGAGGCCACTCCGTTATTATGGAGTGGCTTTTTAGTACCCATTTTTAGTATTATGTTATAACCTACGCTGTTCCCAATTAAAAAGAGACGTAAGTCTTACCTTAGAGCCTTCTAAATCTATCAATATTAAAATCTAAATATTTGAAAAATATGAAATAAAAACATATGATAATATAGATAATAAATTGATACAGACTAATAAAAACCATAACTAAATAAAAGAGGGTAACTAAATGAACTTTGAAGATGATATTCCAACAATTACGACTACGGAACTTGACCTATTATTAGCACAAAAGCCACAGATTATTGATGTTCGAGAAGATGACGAGTTTGCTGAAGGCCATATTCCTGGGTCAATTAATATTCCGTTAGATGAAGTTGACGATTATGAATTAACAGGTAAAGCATATATTATTTGTCGATCAGGACGTCGTAGTGCACAAGCTGCAGATATCCTATTTGAAAAAGGTTATGATGTTGTTGATGTATATGGCGGAATGCTTAGCTGGCAAGGTTCAACAGTTACAGGTAGTTAAACGTTTTCAGTGATAACATATTTTTATTAAAATCGGGGACGTATTACTTGTGTATACGCCTCTTTTTACATTATAATAAGTCAAATAAACATTTATGTATTAGAAATCAATAATTTTTTGCTTTATTTTGGGTGGGAACTAAGGCGATCTATAACTAGGAGGGTCAAAATGATTGAGTTAAGTGGGACTTTCAACAAATTAAATCAGTTGTTGAGCTTGTATGGGAAACAAGATGGACTAATGAACATTAAACAATTGGGGACAATTGATACTTATTATCTAAATGCGATCGAACAGTTGAACAGTCCAACAATTGGACGCGTTTCAAAATTGTTGAATCAATCAACGCCAAATACGAATTACCATTTGAAAAAATTAATCACATTAGGATTAGTGGAAAAAAAGGCTGATATAACAGATAAACGAGTTGTTCACTTATCTGTTACGGATAAGTATAAAGGTCTAACAACTTTTAATAGTGACTTTTGGAATCAATTGGAAAGTAAATTGGAAACGCAAGTTACAGGGCAGGATCTTGCAACGTTCAGACGCGTTTTAAAAGAGACAATTAGTCAGATTGAATCGATGGAATAAGTTAAATAAATAGAAATTATTTAAGAAAATGGCGTACTTAATTAATGAGCATGCAGTATAATTGAATACATCGATACCTAGTAAGAACGATAATTGCATCGTTCTTTTTATTTTCGGTAAAGATGATTTAACGCTTGCGATATAAATTTTAATGAGGTATGATAAGTAAATGGAAACGAACAGATGTTCTACTATTGAGAGGATGGTTACTAACTATGGCTAACAGAAGTATTGCAACCGGAGACGGCAAAAGAAAAGACGGTAAAGAACGCGAAGCAGCACTAGAAAAAGCGTTATCAGCAATTACAAAAGAATTCGGACAAGGTGCCATCATGAAGATGGGGGACAAAGCTGACACGAAGATTGATGTTACTTCAACTGGGATTTTATCATTGGATTACGCATTGGGAGTTGGTGGTTTTCCTAAAGGCCGTATTGTTGAAATATACGGACCAGAAAGTTCTGGTAAAACAACAATTGCACTTCATGCAACAGCAGAAGTCCAAAAAAATGGTGGTACAGTTGCTTATATCGATGCTGAAAATGCCATGGATCCCGCATATGCAACAGCATTAGGTGTTGATATTGATGGATTACTATTATCACAGCCAGATACTGGTGAACAAGGATTAGAAATTGCAGATGCTTTGGTATCCAGTGGTGCCGTTGATCTTGTCGTTATCGATTCAGTTGCAGCTTTAGTTCCTCGTGCAGAAATTGAAGGCGAAATGGGTGACGCTCATGTTGGGTTACAAGCTCGTATGATGTCACAAGCTCTCCGTAAATTGGCTGGTTCAATCAACAAAACAAGAACAACTGTTATTTTTATTAATCAATTACGTGAAAAAGTTGGTGTCATGTTCGGTAGCCCTGAAACAACACCAGGTGGCCGTGCCTTAAAATTCTACGCAACAATTCGCTTAGATGTTCGTCGCCGTGGACAAATTAAAGATGGTACGGATGTCATTGGTAATGAAACAACTATTAAAGTTGTTAAAAACAAGGTAGCACCACCATTTAAGATTGCTGAATTAAATATGATGTACGGGTCAGGTATCTCAGCTACTGCTGATATCTTAGATCTTGCTGTTGAAAATGGTATTGCTGAAAAAGCTGGGTCATGGTTCTCATACCATGGCGAACGTTTAGGTCAAGGTAAACCAAATGTCGTTAATATTTTGGAACAAAAACCTGATATGTTACATGATATGGACCAAGAAGTTCGTGCAAAATTATTTGCACCCGATGAAGAACCTGCTAAAGAAGTTAAGGAAGAATCAGCAGCACCAAAGAAAACAACTAAAAAAGTTAAAAAAGCTGACGATGCTCCAGTGTTAGATTCAAAAATCGAAACATTAGATTTACCAGAAGCTTAATAAAAAAAATAGTAAAGTGAACCTCCAGTATTGGACCAATCCAATACTGGAGGTTTTTTTATAATTAATCAAACAAAAAAGGTAGAAGAAGTATAGTAAGTAGAAGTTATCTACTTATATACTTCTTCTACCTTCTCCATTAGTCATTTGGCTTAATGATATTGCATGAATATCATTAATTTTAACGGTGATATGATTGATAATTATATTATCTTCATACCAGCCATTAATGAGTCCCTGTATAGGTTCTAAAAGTGTATCATCCAAATTTTTATTAGTGAGATCAACAGTGACAGGGGTGGATTTAATGATTGCCAAATTGATTACTTCTGCAATTTTAGTATCATTCATCTTAATGTCATGTGTTAATTTCTGTTTTCGTGTCTCTTCGTTTAATTTTTTTGTTCGAGCCGATGTATGGTCGCTTAAATAGAATCCTTGCCATTTCATCATACCGCGATCGTGATAATCATATTTTAAAAATTGATTTATCAAATTTGCATCAACATCAGTTGTTTTACTCATAGGTATTACCCCCAGCATGGCCACCGACTAACCCAGCGCGATAAATAGCTGTTGCACCTTCAGACTTACTGGAAAGTTTTACGATCGATTTAAAACCATATTTTTTTCGTATGATGTCAATGGTATTGTCCAAGTTGTGATTCTTTTGTTCCGTATTATTAGTGTCAAACATGTCTAATTGTTGACTATTATCGTCAACTAATTTGCCACACGAAATACTAATATGTCTTAGAGCTTCATGACGCCATTTTTTTCGAAATAGGTCGATGGCATATTTTGTGATTTGGGCATTACTATTTGTTGAATCAATTTTTAATGAACTACCAAAGCCTGAATATCTTTTTCCAGAATCTGTCGTTTCGGCTAAAGAAAATCCAATGCCTAAATTAATGACAGTAGCCACTTTGTGATGAGAACGTAATCGTGCTGCTACTTGTTCTGCAATTTCACGAATAACGACTTCAATTTCAGATTGGATAACATAGTCTTTTGGTAAGACTTGGCTATTACCATAGGATTTTTCCTTGGGGGTATATTTATCATGAATGATTGAACGATCAATTCCCCAAGAAAACGCAAATAATTGGCTACCAATTACGCCAAATTTGTTTTTTAATTCATATGGGTTGAAGTGAGCTAAATCGTTCATTGAATTGATATGATTTTTTTGTAATTTTTCGGCAGTTTTAGATCCAATTGACCAGATATCGTCAAGTTGTGTTATTGGCCATAACTTATCGGGGACGTCTTCATAATGCCATTCAGCAATTAAACTATGGTTATGTTTTGCTTCAATATCCAGAGCTAATTTAGCAAGAAGTGGATTATCACCAATACCAACGGTTGTATAAATTCCTGTTTCCCCTTTGACCGCAAGTTGAATTTTACGAGCAACTTCATAGGGACTATTTCCGAAAAGTTTCCAACTAGTCGTCATATCAATAATTGACTCATCGATAGAGTATGGGTGAATATCGTCATTTGAGGCAAATTGTTGAAATAGCTTATTGATTTTTAAGTTCTCTTCTATGTAAAGATTCATTCTGGGTTGGGCAACAACTAAACGTTTATCATGAATTGGAACATCAGTAGCTCGTGATACGTTTGTGATACCAAATATTTTCTTAGCCATAGGGCTAGCAGCTAGTACTAACCCGCTACCTGTATTCTTTGCTGTAGACATAACAACGAGAATAGAGCGTAATGGATTAAGACCGCGTGCAACTGATTCGACAGAAGCATAGAAAGATTTTGAATCAATCATAAAGATGACTTTTCTAGGTTCGTTACTATAATTGTACATTCGAGGAAACCTCCTTAACATATATCCAATTATACGAACATACGTTTCTTTAGTCAATGATATTTAGTCAAGCGGTGCTATAAATAATAAAAAGAATAACTTATACCTTTATATTTAAGGTATAAGTTATTCTCTTATTAGATAGAAGGATCAATTAAAACGTCAATTAATTTTGCTTGTGTAGGCGTTAAAATATGACTTGTACGATAAACGAGTGACATTAAAAATTTAGGTTGATCTAATTCCGATAAGGGGAGTGAGACTAAATCATCTGCAGCATCCAATGCTAGTTCTGTTAAAAAACCAATACCAACATTTTCGGTAACCATTTTTTTAATAATCTGACTGTCACTTGTTGTATAGATAATCTTTGGTTTGAAATGATTTTTTGTTGTTAACTCTTTAAAAGCGATTGGATGAACAAAACCCTCATTTTGCATAATAAATTTTTCATTTCGAAGTTCAGAAAATTTAACGGATTCTCTTGAAGCAAGTGGATGATGTTTGCTAACGATAATCTTGAAGTGTTTAGATGCAAAATTTCTGGCAATTAAGCGGTCATCTTCTATTGGTTTAACGGAACCTAATAAAGCCATATCTAATGATCCGTTTATTAACTGAAGAAGTAGGGCTTGGGAACCGTTCTCAACTGTATCTAGATGATTAATCAGACCTGAATTAAATAAATTGCTGACAATTTGCGGAAAATAGTACGTTCCTATAATAGGTGGTAATCCAAATCGAACGTGCTCATTTTTAAGTTGGTTAATTTCTTGGTTAGCAATTGTTAATTCTTTGAGAATAATATTAACATGTTCAGCGAATTGTTCACCACTTGGTGTAAAAGAAACTTGATGATGTGATTGATCACGAATAATCAGATTTGTGTCTAATTCAGTTTCTAAGCGTTTCATTGCAGTTGTGATTGTTGGTTGACTAACTGAAAAAAAATGAGCAACTTTTGAAAAATTTCTCAAATTAATTATTTGTTGATAATATTCTAAATCTCGAATGTTCATTATAATCTCCTCTAAATCAACGTTTATAATCCTCATATAAATAATATTTATAGTATAACACATGTTTGACTATAATTTTTAAAGGGGTGTATTCTTGCTCTTGTAAGTTAAAGAGAAAATAAAATATAAAAAAATAATGGAGGAATTAATGATGACAAAAGCACAAGATATGTTAAATAACCCATTTGTAAATAAAGGTACAGCATTTACAATGGAAGAACGTCGTGAATTAGGACTTATTGGTATGTTACCAGCTAAAGTTCAAACAATTGAAGAACAAGCAACACAAAACTACGCACAATATTTAAGTAAAGAAACTGGTCTTGAAAAACGCCATTTCTTAATGGAATTATTCAATGAAAACCGTACACTATTTTTCTACTTAATGGGACAACATGTGGCTGAATTTATGCCAGTTGTTTATGATCCAGTTGTTGCTGATTCAATCGAAGAATACAACGAAATTTATGTAAATCCACAAAACGCTGCATTCTTATCAATTGATCATCCAGAAGATATCGAAGCAACATTAAAAAATGCTGCTGCAGGACGTGACATTCGTTTAGTCGTTGTGACAGATGCTGAAGGTATTTTAGGTATGGGCGATTGGGGTGTCAACGGTGTTGATATCGCAATTGGTAAATTAATGGTTTATACAGCTGCTGCTGGAATTGATCCTTCACAAGTTTTACCAGTTTCTATTGATGCTGGAACAAATAATGAAACATTATTGAATGATCCATTATACCTTGGTAACAAACATGAACGTGTAACTGGTGACAAATACTATGACTTCGTTGATGGCTTTGTCCAAAGTACAAAGAACTTGTTCCCAGAATTGTTATTACATTGGGAAGATTTTGGCCGTTCAAATGCTGCTAATATTCTTGAAAAATATCAAAACGAAATCACAACATTTAATGATGATATCCAAGGTACAGGGATTGTTGTTTTAGCTGGTATCTTAGGTGCTCTAAGTATCACTAAAGGTTCAATTGTTGACCAAACAGTTATTACTTATGGTGCTGGTACTGCTGGTGTCGGAATTGCTAACCAAATTATGGACGAAATGAAACGCGCTGGTGTTTCAGAAGAAGATGCTCGCAAACGTTTCTTCTTAGTTGATAAACAAGGATTGTTATTTGATGATACAGAAGACTTAACACCTGGCCAAAAAGAATTTACGCATAAACGTTCAGAATTTGCTAATGCTGATGAATTAACTTCTTTAGAAGCTGTTGTTAAAGCTGTTCAACCAACTGTTATGATTGGTACATCTACACAACCTGGTACATTTACAAAAGAAATTGTTCAAGACATGGCTTCACATGTTGAACGTCCAATCATCTTCCCATTATCAAACCCTACAAAATTAGCAGAAGCTAAGGCTGAAGATTTGATTGCATGGACTGATGGTAAAGCTTTAGTTGCTACTGGTATTCCAGCTGATAATGTTGATTACAAAGGTGTTACTTACCAAATTGGTCAAGCAAACAACGCACTTATGTACCCAGGTCTTGGATTTGGGATTATCGCTTCAACATCTTCAAGAGTTAATGGCGAAATCTTATCACAAGCTAGTCATGCTTTAGGTGGAATCGTTGATACTACAGCCGTTGGTGCTGCCGTATTACCACCAGTAACACATTTAGCAGAATTCTCACAAACAATTGCTGAAGTAGTTGCCCAAAGTGTTGTTGACCAAAAATTAAACAAAGAAGCAATTACAGATGTTAAAAAGGCTGTCTCAGATATGAAATGGACACCTAAATACTAAAAAAAGCGTAGAGAGAAGGACAATTAATTATGGTATTTTTCCAATCAATTCAAAGTGTTCTAGTTGTTGTTTTGATGATGGTACTTGGATACATTTTACAAGTTAAAGGTTGGTTCGCTGATTCATTTGGTGGCAATATCTCATCATTAATTACAAAAATTGCTTTACCAGCTTCAATTTTCGTTTCTGTTTTAAAATATTTAAAACGTGATCAATTAGCTGCATTGTCAGGTAGTTTACTCTACCCAGCAATTGCTGTTATTATCGGTTACTTAATTGCATGGGCACTTGTTCATATCTTGAACATCAAACCTGGTCGTCGTGGTATCTTCATGAATGCCGTTGTTAATGCAAATACAATTTTCATTGGTTTACCTTTAAATATTGCGTTGTTTGGCGATAAGAGTATCTCATATTTCCTTGTTTACTATATTATTAATACAGTTTCAACATGGGCATTTGGTGTTTTCTTAATTTCAAATGATGATCCAACAAAAGACAAATCAGATAAAACGAAAAAGAAAATTAACTGGGCTAAAGTAATCCCAATGCCACTTGTTGGGTTCATCGTTGCATTAATCTTCTTGGTTCTTGCAATTCCAGTTCCTGATTTTATTAGCCAAACATTAGGTTATGTTGGTGGATTAGTTACACCATTATCATTAATCTATATTGGTATTGTGTTAGCTAAAGCCGGTTTGAAGAGTATCAGATTTGATCGTGATACAGTCGTTGCATTACTTGGACGTTTTATTTTATCACCAATCATTTTAATCGCTGTTATTCTTTTAGGTACACATTTAACTGGTGCAGATTTAGCACCATTATTACAAAAAACTTTGATTGTTCAATCAGCTACACCAATGTTAGCCGTATTACCAATCTTAGCTAATGAAGCACATGGAGACGTTAAATACGCAACAAACATTGTTACAACAAGTACAATCTTGTTCATCATTGTTGTTCCTGTTTTAACGACCCTTATCTCATTCATGTAATATAAAATTTATTTAAAATAGAACGTCACTGATTACCTCTATAATTAGTGACGTTCTATTTTTTTGCATATTAAATGGTAACAATCGTTAAATCGGTTATAATAAGGGAACGGAAGTGAAATGATTAAATTTGTAGGAGTAAGTAGATGAAAACTAATAATAAAACATATCATATGAGTATTTTGGCGTTATTTATTTCAATCATTATTGTTCAAAATTTTGTGCCATTATTTGGTTACATCCCTGTTGGCCCCTTAAGCATCACAACCATTCATATCACGGTGATTGTTGCTGCTTTAGTGTTTGGCTGGAAAGATGGTGCATTTATCGGTGGTGTCTGGGGATTAATCACATTTATCAGGGCGTTTGTGTCGCCAACTAGTCCACTTGCACCCATTGTTTTTACAAATCCACTTATAGCAATTGTGCCAAGAATTTTAATTGGAATTGTGACAGCAGTCATTTTTTACTTTTTATATAAATGGTGGAAAAACAAAACGTTAGCCATGATTATTGCCTCTGTTTTTGGTTCATTGGTTAATACGGTTTTAGTTTTAGGCCTTATCTATCTTTTATATCATGGGCAAGCAGCTAATTTTTATAAAGTTGATATGGCACAATTATTACCATATATTATGGGACTAGTTGTCACAAACGGTATTCCAGAGATGATTTTAGCAGGGATTGTTGCGCCATTGATAGCAAGACCTTTACAAAAAATAGTTCGGAAAAGTTAGAGAACAAAATACACGATGCTAATAGGTAAAAATAAAAAAGTTATTAACAACGAATGATATTTCGCTGTTAATAACTTTTTTTAGTTGAATTTAGAAATAATTTTAGAATCTAATGTTCCATTTTCTAGTGCAATTAATGCGTCGATTATAGGCATATGATGAATTTCAGTATCATCTGCTAGCAGACTACTAGGAATAAAAAAGGTTGTTGAATAGTGATCACCTGCTAGATAATCACCATCAATTGTCTGACCTAAGATACAAACGTCATCCCAGTTCAAAGAGATAGTATCAGGTGTTTTCAAGAAGTTCATTGTTTCTAAAAATTGTGTTTGAAGTGAGCTGCCAGGAAATTGTAAATAGCCATCATTTGTCTGACGGATATTTGAATTAAGTAATAATTGTTGTAGCGTTTGTGGTGCTGAATCTATCAGTTGACTTTTTAATTCTGTGAACATGAATAACACACTCCTTTGAATTAACGTTTATTCAAAATAGTAACATTAAATTTAATATTGCCCCAAGAAGTTGTACTTTTACCTTGCATTTGAATTGCTTTAGGGAAAAGTGACTTACCAGAAAAAATTGGTGTTACCTGATAACGGACATGATCTCCTTTATCAACTGCTGCACGAACTGCGTTTTCATACTTGGTCATGTAGGGTGTGTTAACAGGGTTTTGATATAATGTTGCTAAATTTTCTTTTTTATCACCACTACCACCAAGTTGTCGACCGATTAAATGTCCACGGGAATGAAAATAAGGTGACAGCCCTGACACAAAACCAGTTGGTCGAATTGAAGAATCTGCTGATGACCCTCTAGATTCTAAAGCTTTAACTAAAAGAGCATTGGCCTGAGTAGCACGGCCAAGAGAGTCAAGAGCGCCGTATTTTATCCAACCATTGGCATTATCTGCAAGATCACTTTTTGAAAAGGTTGGCGCACCATTATCCACAATTCCATTAATGGCCTTGCTACTATTAATAGAACTAGTATTTGCTGTTCCTGTCCCATTTTTAACATTGACTGAAGTTGAATTGCCATTTGTTTGTAGCAAATCTTTTACAGTACTAGGTAATTTTCCGCTGAAAAGGGAGACAACTAAAATGACAGCAAGTCCAATTAGATAATTACGTGTTCGATTCTGAATATAACGTTTCTTTCGTTTCATAAAATTAACTCCAACTCTTTTTCTTTTAGTGTAGCATGGAATTAAAAAAAGTTATCAACAATTTCTAGTGATAACTTTTCAGATGAAGCTTATTTTTCAAAAGGATATTTAAAGCCCCATTGTTCACGAGCTTGTGTCATTATTGACATAACATCTGTTGTTTTTTCTAAGAATGGTTTAGGATTTAAATTACCCAAAACCATATCTTGAACATCTTTAATTTCATAATTCATGGCTTGTTTTGTATGGCCGGCAGTGATTTCTGTAGCTGTTCCATCAGATAATACAAGAGCAGCTTTATTAGCTCGAGGATAATCGTAAACAGTAAAGTAACCACCTTCATAAGCAATAATACCCATTTTAGGCATTTTAGCTCTGAATGTTAAGGCAACAGTTGCGAGTTCATTATTGGCATTTTGTAAACTAATCGTTTCAGATTCGTCAACACCTGATTCGAATAAATTCATTGCTGAACCTGTGATTTCTGGTGTGGCTGTCATGAATTGACGGACAAAGGCTAATGCATAAACACCGATATCTAATAATGCGCCACCAGCTAAATCAGGATTGAAGAAACGATTTGTTGGATCAGGATCTTTAAAACTACCAAATGAGGCTTGGACCATTTTTAGTTTGCCTAATTTTTTTTCTTCAGCTACTTCAATAATTTTTTTATAAAGTGGCATATGATAAATAGTCATTGCTTCTTGTAAAATCAAGCCTTTTTCTTCAGCTAAATCAGTTGCTTGTTTAAGTTCATCACTAGTCATGGTGATTGCTTTTTCACTTAAGACGTGCTTGCCAGCTTTAAGTGCAGCCAAGATTGTGTCGATATGGTAGTTGTGAGGTGTCGCAATGTAAACGATGTCAATTTCATCATCAGCTAATAAGTCTTCATAGTTACCATAGGCATGTGGAATATTAAATTCGTTAGCAAAAGTTTGCGCTTTTTCTAAGTTTCTTGAGCCAGCGGCATAGATTTCACCAAATGGTTGATCAAAGTAAGTTGTAAAGCTGTGAGCGATGTTACCAAGTCCAATAATTCCCCAATTTAAATTTTTTGTCATTATGTTCTCCTGTCTCATTTAAGATAGCTCAAGCTTAACAGAAATTTAATAAAAAGAGAAAAAATACGATGGTAATAGATATAGAATTAGGGTAAAATAAGTGAAACAATTAAATGTATAGGGACGGGTGTACTAATGAAAAAGAAAAATGGTCGGGGGATTTTTGTAAAGAACGGTAAAATTCAAGTTGCGAATATTGTTGTTTTAATTTTAATTCTTGGTATTATTACAGTCGTTGTTTCAATGAACGTTCATAAAAAGAATGTTGCTCGAGATGAATCTATTGCGACGTCATTATCAACCTCAAAAATTGAAGCAAGTGAATCAGCAAAAAAAGCAGCAGCAGAAGCTAAAAAACAAGCATTTATTAAGAAAGTAGCACCTGAAGCACAAAAAATGCAAAAAAAATATAAAGTCTTTTCTAGTATTACAATTGCACAAGCTATCTTAGAATCTGATTGGGGAACGAGTTCTTTAGCTAAAGACTACAATAACCTATTTGGAATTAAAGGAACGGGCGCACGTGCAAAAGATTTCAAAACTAAAGAACAAGAAAAAGATGGCACATGGAAGACGGTTACGGCTAAATTTATCGTCTTCAAAGATTGGGACGAAGCAATTATGTCTCATTCGAAATTATTAGCTAATGGAAATACATGGAATAAAACACAATTTGCTGACGTTCTTTCTGCAGCAACTTACGAAGATGCAGCAGCAGCTTTAGTAGTTGATGGGTACGCAACAGATAATGATTATAGTACAAAATTAACAGATATCATTAAACAATATCATTTAGATAAATATGATAAATAAACGGGATTAATGTCAAGTATAATAACGATAAATGAGTAGATTCAAATTGAAATTACCCTTATATTATGTTATTCTTAAGTCATTCAAAACCGGAATGTAGCTTTTTTACTTATACCGAAGTGAAAAAGCTATTTTTATACCCAAAAAAATATAAATAGCAAGAGGAGCGTACCCCACGTGAAACTTTTAGAAGACAGAATTATGCAAGATGGTATTGTATTACCAGGAGATGTATTGAAGGTCGATCAATTTTTAAATCACCAAGTTGATCCTGATTTAATGTTAGCAATGGGTGTGGAATTTGCTGAATTATTCAAAAATGAAAAAATTACTAAAATTTTAACAGTTGAATCATCAGGTATTGCCCCAGCAGTATTCGTTGGGTTACAATTTCATGTTCCTGTTGTCTTCGCACGTAAAAATAAGAGCGTTACGATGCAAAATGATTTATATTCTGCTTCTGTTTACTCGTACACAAAGAAAGTTGAAAATACAATTGCCGTTGCCAACAAGTTTTTAGGTGAAAACGATCGTGTTTTAATCATTGATGACTTCTTGGCAAATGGCCAAGCAGCTGAAGGACTCTTCCAAATTTGTGACGAAGCTAAGGCAGAAATTGCTGGAATTGGAATTGTAATTGAAAAATCATTCCAAAAAGGTGCCGAATTAATTCATGAACGTGGCGTACGTTTAGAATCACTTGCTAAAATTTCATCATTTGATGGTGATCAAGTTCATTTTGAAGATTAAATTAACGAAAAGAGCGCAAAATGTGCTCTTTTTTATTTTCTTATAAAATTGTTAAATTATGGTTGTTAAAACTTGATTGCCCCGCGGGATAACAGTATGATTAAGGGTATAAAGCAAAAGTAGAAAGTAGTGAATATATAGTGGAAAAAAAAGTTATCTTTCCTGGAAGTACATTGGGAATAATCGGAGATAGTCCAACGGGTGCAATGTTGGCTATGGCTGCAAGAAATTTAGGGTTTAAAATCGCAGCATACAGTCAAAATGAAGTTAGTGAGACACTTCAATTAGCAGATTATTCTGTTGTAGGTAAGATGAATGATAAGGATAAATTGAAAGAATTCGCTGAACGAACAGATATTGTGACGTATGAATCTGAACACGTTAATTCAGAAGTGATTGAATATATTTCAAAATATACTTATGTGCCACAAAAGTATAATGCATTAGAAATTATGCAAGACCGCTTGTTGGAAAGAGCTTTTTTTGAACAATTAAATATTAATATTCCACCTTTTGAAACAATTGTATCATTAGAAGATGTGTATAATTCTGTACTTTCAATTGGGTATCCCAGCGTTTTAAAACCAATCCAAAAAGGGTTTGGTAAAAGTTACCAGAGTGTTCTCAATACGCAAACTGATATTTCAGATGCGGCGTACTTGGTTGAACGTGGCACCTATATTTTAGAATCATGGATTCCTTATGAACAAGAAATCTCAATGGTTCTTATCAAAAATGGTAAGGAAATTAATTTTTTCCCAGCTGTTGAAAATAAATATCGTGATCATCGATTACACGAATCAATCGTACCAGCTAACTTAGATACAGAAATTTCTGCTGAAATGCATAAAATTGCCATTAAAGTTGCGGAAAATCTAGACTACACTGGCGCATTAGAAATTGGCTACTTTGTAACTAAATCAGGTGCAATTTATGTTAAACGTGTCGTGCCCGCTATGCATCAATCAGGGTATGTTTTTGATAAAGCAACAAACGTTAGCATGTATGAACAGCATTTACGTGCCATTTGTGGATTGCCACTATCAAAAGTGAAATTCCTTGCACCAACTGTTATGGTGTCATTAAAAGAAGAAGAACGTGCCGATTTAAAGACACAGTGGGTTCTTAAAAATAATTGGTATTACCATTTTTATCGTTACCCTGAAAATCATAAATTAGATCGTGCTGGGCATATTTTGGTTCAGTCAGATTCAGTTCGTGAAGCATTGAATCAAATTGAAGATACAGGCATTTGGGATAAAAAAGAAACAACAAATTAAATGAAATTAGAAGGATGAATCGTTTTGAATCGGTTCGTCTTTTTTTATGAACAAGTTGAGACATATATTCATAAAAATTAAAGAAGTTAAGGCGTTTTTTTGCTATAATAAATAATGACTGA
This sequence comes from Dellaglioa sp. CoH-56-MRSF-10, assembly GCF_056782175.1. The sequence continues at coordinate 217,257 of NZ_JBXAYF010000003.1, read as the reverse complement.
TTTATAGAGAGGATTGATTAATTTGACTACTGAAAGCTTATTGAACGGAATGAATAACAAACAAAAAGAAGCTGTCCTAAAAACAGAGGGACCACTCTTAATTATGGCTGGAGCTGGAAGTGGTAAAACGCGAGTATTAACGCATCGCGTTGCTTACTTAATTGAAGAAAAAGGTATCAATCCATGGAACGTATTAGCAATCACATTTACAAATAAAGCATCAAAAGAGATGCGCGAACGTGTTAATAAATTACTTAACAAAGGGGCAGAAGATGTTTGGGTTTCAACATTCCATGCACTTTGTGTTCGTATTTTGCGACGTGATATTGACCAAATTGGTTATAATCGTGCATTTACAATTGCCGACCCAGGTGAACAAAAGACTTTAGTAAAACGTATTTTAAAAGAACAAAATATTGATCCACAAAAATTTGACCCAAGAACCGTTTTAGGAGCAATTTCAAATGCAAAAAATGATTTATTAACAGAAAAAGAATACGCAGAACGTGCTGCAAGTATGTTCGAACAAATGGTAGCTAAAGTTTATACGGCATATCAAAAAGAGTTACGCTCAAATCAAGCAGTTGATTTCGATGATTTAATTATGTTAACTATCCGTTTATTTAAAGAAAAGCCTGAAACATTGGCTTTTTATCAAAATAAATTTCAATATATCCATGTGGATGAATATCAGGATACTAATGAAGCACAATATACCTTAGTAAACATGTTAGCTGAACGTTTCAAAAATCTCTGCGTCGTCGGGGATGCTGACCAAAGTATTTACGGTTGGCGTGGGGCAAACATGGATAACATTATGAATTTTGAAAAAGATTATCCTGATGCTGATGTTGTTAAGTTGGAACAAAACTATCGTTCAACGAAAACAATTCTGAATGCTGCCAATGCAGTTATTGATAATAATACGAACCGCAGTGATAAGAGTCTTTGGACTGATAATAAAGATGGTGAGAAAATTTCTTACTACCGTGGCCAAAGTGAAAATGATGAATCACATTATGTGGTTGAAAAAATTCAAGAACAAATTAAAGATAATCACTTAAATTACGGTGATTTCGCCATTTTATATCGAACGAATGCACAGTCTCGTGTGATTGAAGAGACATTCTTAAAATCAAGCGTTCCTTACAAAATGGTTGGTGGACACAAATTCTACGAGCGATTGGAAATTCGAGATATCTTAGGCTACATTCGTTTAATTGCTAATGATCAAGATTCAATGAGTTTTGATCGTATTGTAAATGTCCCAAAACGCGGTATCGGTGCAAGTAGTGTGGACAAATTACGTGAATTTTCAGATATGAATAATTGGACAATGCTTGAAGGTGCTGAAAACTCAGCGCTTGCTAATATTTCTGGTAAAGCTGAAAAATCATTACAAGAATTTGCCACAATGATTCGTGGATTACAAAAAATGCGTGAGTTCTTGAATGTGACCGAGTTAACAAAAGAAATTTTAAAACAATCAGGTTATGAAGCTAATTTGAAAAAGACGAAAACGATTGAAAATGAAACGCGACTTGAAAACGTTGAAGAATTCTTGTCTGTAACTCAGCAATTTGATGATCGTTGGGAAGCTGAAGAAGATGATAGTGACCGTTATGTTGATTTCTTAGCTGATTTAGCACTAGTTTCTGCACAAGATGATATTGAAGAAGAACCTGAAGAAGTCACATTGATGACATTACATGCCGCTAAAGGACTTGAATTTCCAGTTATCTTTTTAATGGGATTGGAAGAAGGCATATTCCCTCTTTCTCGTGCCATGTTAGAAGATGATCAACTTGAGGAAGAACGTCGTTTAGCATATGTCGGAATTACTCGTGCTGAACGCAAATTATATTTAACAAATGCTTTTTCAAGAATGTTGTATGGTCGTCGTCAAAGTAATCAAGCTTCACGTTTCATTGGTGAAATAGATGAGTCATTACTTGAATTAGATAATCAAACGGCAGCACCATCTCGTAATTCATCGTATTCCAATCAACGTGCGACGGCGACAACATACCGTCGACCTGCTAAAACCGTTGAACGTGATAATGGTACAGGTGCTGATGCAGTTGTTTGGCGTATTGGTGAAAAAGTGGAACATAAAGCTTGGGGTACTGGGACAATCGTTAAAGTTTCAGGATCAGGTTCGGATGCTGAACTTGATATTGCTTTCAAAGAACAAGGGATTAAGCGTCTGTTGACAGCTTTTGCACCAATTACAAAAAAAGTGGACTAAATAAAAGGAGGGTTCAAGTTTGTCAAATCAAGCCATAACATTGGAAGAAGCAACTAATAGAGTGAATCAATTAAAAACTGACTTAATCAAATGGACGCGTCAATATTATGTCCTTGATCAGCCAACAGTTGAAGATCATGTTTATGATGAACACTACCTACAACTAGTAGAACTTGAAAAAGCCTTTCCTAATTTAGTGACACCTAATTCACCAACGCAACGTGTTGGTGGCCAGGTACTGCCTGGTTTTGAAAAAGTTTCGCATGAAGTACCAATGCTTTCATTGGGGGATGTCTTTTCCATTGAAGAACTATCGGAATTTGATCAACGATTACAAAAATCAGTTGATGCTGAGGTAAGTTACAATACTGAACTCAAAATTGATGGATTGGCCATTTCGTTAACATATGAAAATGGTGTATTCGTTAAAGGATCAACTCGTGGAGATGGCACAATTGGTGAAAATATTACTGAAAATCTTAAAACAGTCAAATCAATTCCACTAACATTGACGGAACCCATTTCAATTGAAGTTCGTGGAGAATGTTACATGCCAACAAAGGCGTTTGTTGCGTTGAATAAACGTCGCGAGGAAGCTGGAGAAACGGTATTTGCTAATCCTAGGAATGCAGCAGCAGGTAGTTTACGACAATTAAATACAGCTGAAACGGCTCAACGACAATTGAGTACATTTATCTATTATATAGTTGATCCGGATGTCAAAACTCAAAGTGATGCGTTAAAACGCTTGTCTAAACTTGGATTTAGAACAAATACTGAATCACGTGTTACGAGTGATATGACAGAAATTTCGGCATACATTAATGAATATCAAGCAAAACGTCATGATTTATCTTACGATATCGATGGTATTGTTATTAAAGCAAATTTATTCACGATTCATGATGAAGTTGGTAATACGGTTAAAGTTCCAAAATGGGCAATTGCCTATAAATTCCCGCCAGACGAGCAAGAAACTAAAGTTCTAGATATTGAATGGACGATTGGTCGAACAGGTGTCGTAACACCAACTGCAATCATGAATCCTGTGCAGTTAGCGGGAACAACAGTTTCTCGGGCATCATTGCATAATGGGGATTTACTGAAACAAAAAGATATTAGAATTAACGATACGGTTAAGTTGCATAAGGCTGGGGATATTATTCCAGAAATTTCTGAAGTTGTCTTAGATAAACGACCAGAAGACAGTGTTGTGTATAGTTTGCCAACGAACTGCCCAGTTTGTGGAGCAATATTAGTTCATCTGGATGAAGAAGTTGCATTACGTTGTATCAATCCAAAATGTCCCGCACTCATTAAAGAGAGTCTGGCACATTTTGCTTCTAGAAATGCGATGAATATTGATGGACTAGGGCCTAAAATTGTTGAACAATTATTTGAAAATAAGTTAATTAGTGATGTTGCAGGATTGTATCAGTTAACTGCCGATCAACTGTTAACGCTAGATAATTTCAAAGAAAAATCGGTTAATAAATTATTAAATGCAATTGATATTAGCCGACAAAATTCAGTGGAACGCTTATTATTTGGACTAGGAATTCGGCATGTTGGAGCTAAGGCTGCTCGATTGGTTTCAGCCGAATTTAAAGATATTCATCAATTAATGACAGCAATTTCCGAAGATATTCTCGTCATTGATTCAATCGGACAGGTGATTGCGGATAGTCTTGTGACTTATTTTGCCAATGACCAAGTTCGTGAATTGATTGATGAACTGGATAATGCGCAAGTTAACTTAACCTTTTTAGGCAAAACAACTGCTGAAATTGCAGAATTAGCTGAAGGTAGTCCCGTGATGGATAAGAAAGTTGTCCTAACGGGAACACTTGATCAGTTGAAACGAAGCGATGCTAAAAAATGGCTTGAAGCAAATGGTGCTTCTGTTGTTGGTAGTGTTTCGAAAAAAACAGACCTATTAATTGCCGGGCATGATGCTGGAAGTAAGTTAACAAAAGCGAAGCAACTAGAAATTGAAATTTGGGATGAACAACAATTTATCTCAGTTATGGAAGGAGTGTCATATGAAAAAAATTAAGATTGGACTTATGTTAAGTTTCTCGTTAATTTTCTTAGCAGCCTGTGGCAATGTTGCCTCATCAGGCTCGTCGGGAACCTCTAAAAATACATCAAGTTCTGGTTACCAGACAACTGGCCAAACAAGTGATAGTAACTATGAAGGTGTCATTAAAGATGGTAAATATTTAACAAGTAAATCAAGAGGTGTGGCACTCACACAAAATGACAATGTCTTGAATTTAAAAAGTTTTGAATCTGGTCTGTTAGATTTATCTAAAGATCAATTTGCTACTGACAGTTATATTTTCCAAGAAGGACAATATTTAACAAAAACGACTGTTCAAAGCTGGTTAGGACGTGAATCAAGTGCTAATAAAGACGGATTAAACCCTAAGAGTAATGGTAAAACGGGTGAAACAGACCGTAATCCCATGTATGTACAGCAAGTTGAAGAACAAGATTTTATGACAAAAAAAGGCAGCAAATTATCACTCTCGGGTATCTCGGTAGGTATCGGAATGAACTCAGTTGATTATTATCAAAAAGAAGAATATGGGGCTGAATATAAAACCGTTATTTCTGATGCAACAATGAGAGAAAAGGGTAAAGAAGCTGCTAACAAAGTGGTTGCTCGTCTTCGTAAAACCAAAGGAATTAGTGATAGCGTTCCAATCATGGTGGCAATGTACAAGCAAGCACCAAACGATAGTTTAGTTGGCGGTAGTTTCTACGCCTACGCTGTGAATAAGAATGGTAAAACGACGATTGATAATTGGGATGATGTTTCAATTAAGAGTTATACGTTCCCAACGACATCGACGGCCACATCACCTAATACAAATGATGAAACGACATTTACGAATTTTAAAACTGAAGTTCAAAGTTTCTTTCCTAATTTAGCAGGTGTAACAGCACAGGTACAATATAAAAACAAAGCAATTACAGGGATGCACATCAATATTACAACTCAATTTTATAGTGAAACAGAGATTATTAGTTTCACTCAATATTTATCAACAACGGCCGTGAAATATTTAGCATCAGGGATTCCAATTGACATTACTATCAAAGGTAGTGATGGGACAATGCAAAGTTTCCTTGCCAAAACAGCTAAAGAAAGCACATACTATACGCATGTATTTACCAGTTATTAAAAAGAAATTAATTTGAATTTTGAAGGGATGGTTTTGAATGTCAATTAGTAAAGAAGAAGTCAAACATGTCTCAGAGTTAGCTAAACTAGAACTCAGTGATACAGATTTAGAACTATTTACCAGTCAATTAGATGATATTATCGGAATGGCTGAACAATTATCAGAAGTAGATACAACAGGCGTTCCAGTAACGACACATATTACAGATGTTCTCAATGTGATGCGTGAAGATGTCGCAGAAGAAGGAACAGATCGAGACTTACTCTTTAAAAATGCACCGGATAGTGAAAATGGCCTTATTAAAGTGCCAGCAATTATTGATGAAAGTGAGGAAGCTTAAGCATGGATTATTTCAAACAAGATTTATCAAGTTTACATGACGCATTAGTTAATAAAGAAATGAGTTCTGAAGAATTAACGAAGGCAACCTTTGCTGAAATTAAAGCACGTGATTCAAAGATTTCTGCTTTCCTCGCAATGAACGAAGAAATGGCACTTAGCCAAGCTAAGGCTGTTGATGCTGCTGGTATCGATGCAAATAATGTCTTAGCCGGGATACCAATGGCTGTTAAAGATAATATTGTGACAAAGGATTTAACAACAACTGCTGCAAGCAAAATGTTAGAAAATTTCAATCCAATATATGATGCAACAGTGATTGAAAAAATGCGCCAAGCACAAATGGTGACAATTGGTAAAACAAACATGGATGAATTTGCTATGGGTGGTTCTACTGAAACGTCAGCTTTTAAAACAACAAAAAACCCTTGGAATACAACGAAGGTTCCCGGTGGCTCATCAGGTGGTTCAGCTGCTGCAGTTGCTTCAGGTGAAGTTATTGCTGCTTTAGGCTCAGATACTGGTGGTTCTATCCGTCAACCTGCTTCATTTAATGGTGTCGTAGGAACAAAACCAACTTATGGTCGTGTATCACGTTATGGTTTAATTGCATTTGCATCAAGTTTGGACCAAATTGGACCATTCACACGTGGCGTTAAAGATAACGCTGCTGTTTTAAATGCAATCAGTGGTAACGATGTTCATGATTCAACGAGTTCAGCGCAAGCTGTTCCTGATTTTACTGCTGGATTAACTGGCGATATTAAAGGAATGAAGATTGCTTTACCTAAAGAGTATTTAGGTGAGGGTGTTGATGCTGGTGTTAAAGAAGCCATTCAAAAAGCAGTTAAGACGTTTGAAGAACTTGGCGCAACAGTTGACGAAGTTAGTTTACCAAACAGTAAATATGGTGTGCCCGTTTACTATATTCTAGCTTCTTCTGAGGCATCATCTAATTTACAACGTTTTGATGGTATTCGTTATGGATTCCGTGCACAAGACGTTAAGAGTTTGGAAGATGTTTATGTACGTTCTCGTTCAGAAGGTTTTGGGGATGAAGTTAAACGTCGGATTATGTTAGGAACATTCTCATTATCTGCTGGAACTTATGACGCTTTCTTCAAGAAAGCAGCTCAAGTTCGGACTTTAATCTGCAATGATTTCCGTAATGTATTCAATGATTATGATTTGATTATTGGGCCTACTGCACCTAATACAGCATTTAATATTGGTGATAAAATTGAAGACCCAATTACAATGTATATGAATGATATTTTAACGATTCCAGTTAACTTGGCTGGACTACCCGGCATGTCAGTTCCTGCTGGATTCTCAAATGGCTTACCAGTTGGATTACAATTAATTGCGAAATCATTCGATGAAGCAACAATGTATCGTGCTGGTTACGCATTTGAACAAGCAACTGATTTCCATAAAGAAGTCCCTACGTTAGGAGGCCAAAACTAATGAATTTTGAAACAACAATTGGACTTGAAGTTCATATTGAAATGAAAACTAACTCTAAGGCATTCTCACCTTCAAAAGTTGATTTTGGGGCAGAACCTAATACGAATACCAACGTTATTGACTGGGGTTATCCAGGTGTTTTACCAACTGCCAATAAAGGGGCAATTGAATACGGAATGCGTGCTGCCTTAGCTTTAAATTGTGAAATCACAAAGGATAACCATTTTGACCGAAAAAATTACTTTTATCCTGATAATCCAAAAGCTTACCAGATCACACAATCAGAAGAACCTATTGGTCGTAACGGCTTCTTAGAAATTGAAGTTAATGGCGAAACGAAAAAAATCGGAATTGAAGAAATGCACGTTGAAGAAGATGCGGGTAAAAATACGCATAATCCTAACGGCTATTCTTATGTCGATTTAAACCGTCAAGGAACACCTTTGATTGAAATTGTTTCACGTCCTGATATCAAAACACCTGAAGAAGCTTACACATATCTTGAAAAATTACGTCAAGTTATTCAATTTACCGGTGTTTCTGATGTGAAGATGGAAGAAGGATCAATGCGAATTGATGTTAATATTTCAATTAACCCAATTGGCCAACCCGGTTATGGGACAAAAACTGAAATGAAAAATTTAAATTCATTTGAAAATGTGCGTAAAGGACTTGAATTTGAAGAAAAACGTCAAATAAATGTCTTGATGTCTGGTGGTATTGTTCAACAAGAAACACGCCGTTTTGATGCACCAACTGGTACAACTATTTTGATGCGTGTCAAAGAAGGGGCTAGCGATTATCGTTATTTCCCAGAACCAGATATTCCACCAATTCATATTAGTGATGACTGGATTCAAGAAGTTAGAGAATCAATTCCCGAAATGCCTGACAAACGACGGACACGCTATGCAAGTGAATTAGGCTTGCCTGAATATGATGCTGAAGTCTTAACACAAACAAAAGAAATGTCAGATTTCTTTGAAGACACAATTAAGTTAGATGCAGATCCTAAGTTAGCTGCTAACTGGTTAATGGGTGAAGTTAATGCGTTCATGAATACAAATAAATTAAACTTACAAGATACTAAATTAACACCAGCAAATCTTGCTGGAATGATTAATTTAATTACTGATGAAACAATTTCAAGTAAGATTGCTAAAAAAGTTTTCCAAGAAATTATTAAAAATGGTAGCGAACCTAAAGCTTGGGTTGAGTCTAAGGGACTTGTTCAATTATCTGACCCAGCTAAGTTACAACCCATTATTGATGGTATTTTAGATAACAATGAACAATCAATTGAAGATTTCAAAAATGGTAAAGATCGTGCTGTTGGATTCTTAATCGGACAAATCATGAAACAAACACAGGGACAAGCAAATCCTAATGTGGTCAATCAATTATTGATGGCCTCATTGAAGCAAAGATAATCTTATTAAAATAAGATTCATGTGGAGGAACGGAATGAGAAAAAGAGCCAGAATTATCTATAACCCAACATCCGGTCGTGAGGCTTTAAAAAGTGATCTCGTGAGTATTCTAGACATCATTGAAAATGCCGGGTATGAAACTAGTGCTTATGCGACGACAGCGAAGAAACATTCAGCTCGAGATGAAGCAACGAGAGCTGCTAAATCAGGGTTTGATTTAGTAATTGCTGCTGGTGGCGACGGAACCATTAATGAAGTTGCTAATGGAATTGCTGGTCTTAAGCACCGACCTAAGATAGGTGTTATTCCAGCTGGAACGACAAATGATTATGCGAGAGCTTTGAAAATACCTAGGGATGATTCAGTTGCTGCTGCAAAAGTAATTGCAAAAGGTAACACAGTTAAAATGGATGTTGGACAAGCTGGAGAAAAATATTTCATTAATATCGCTGGTGGTGGATTATTAACGGAATTAACTTATGATGTTCCTTCACAATTTAAATCACTTTTTGGTTATCTGGCTTATTTAGCTAAAGGTGCTGAAATGTTACCTAGAATGAAACCAATTGAAATGAACCTTGAGTATGATGGGGGAATTTTTAAAGGGAAAGCATCAATGTTTTTATTAGCATTGACGAACTCTGTAGGTGGCTTTGAACAAATCGTACCAAACGCTTCACTTGATGACGGTAAGTTTACCTTGCTTATTGTTAAAGCGACTAATATCGCCGAAATGTTGCATTTAATGGCACTTGTGTTAAATGGTGGGAAGCATATTAATGATAAACGTGTGATTTATGTTAAAACGTCTAAATTAATTGCTAAACCAGTCGATAATAAAATGATGATTAATATTGATGGTGAATATGGTGGTGATGCACCAATGACTTTCAAAAATTTAAAGCAACATATCGAAATTTTTGCGAATACAGATGCATTGCCAGAAACGTCAATTACGTCAGGTCGTACGGCTGCCGAAATTACAGCTGAAGAACATTTTGTAAAAGAAGTCCAAGAAATGCATAGTGAAGATGTTGACGGTAATGGTACAATTAGTAAAGTAAGAGATAACTAAGAAATTAAGTAGGATTGAGGTGCTTGGTAAAGGCCTCAATCCTGTTTTATTTCTAGAGTTGGCAACTATTGACTTTTAGGGGTTAAACATGGTTGAATAAAGTAAATACGCAGGAACATCGAAAGGACAACAATGAAAAAACTACCTCCAGTAATAAAGAACCAAGAATTTGATACAGAAATTATCGATTTAACTTATCAAGGTATGGGTGTCGCTAAAGTTGATGGCTACCCATTATTTATTGAAAATGCATTACCAGGCGAAAAAGTTAGTATTCGTGTAATGAAAGTTAGCAAGAACTTTGGTTTCGCTAAAGTTTTAGCTTTTCGTAATGAGAGCCCAGATCGTGTTGAAACAAAAGGTTCAGCATATACACAAACTGGAATTGCACCTTTACAACATTTAGCATACCCAGCACAATTAAAATTCAAACAAGCACAAGTTCAAGAGTTATTGAAAAAAGCGCATTTGGATATTGAAGTATCTGATGCTGTTGGAATGGAAAATCCTTTCCATTACCGTAATAAAGCACAAGTGCCTGTTCGCGAAATTGCTGGTGAATTAAAAACAGGATTCTTCAAGAAAAACAGTCATGATTTTGTTGCAATTGAAGATTTTTTAATTCAAGATGAAGAAATTGATAAAGCAATCGTAGCTGTACGTGATGTCTTACAACGTTTCCATGTGGAAGCATATGACGAACGTGCACATAAAGGGATTATCCGTCACATTATGGTTCGCCGTGGTCATTACTCAAAACAAATGATGATTGTCTTAGTAACACGCTCTAAGAAATTACCAATGTTTACTGAAATTACTGCTGCAATCCGTGAATCATTACCTGAGGTTACAACTATTGTTCAAAATACAAATTCTGAAAAGACAAATGTTATTTTAGGCCGCGAAAACAAAGTTTTATTTGGCCCTGGTTATATTGAAGATCAATTAAATGGATTAACATTTAGAATTTCACCACATTCTTTCTACCAAATTAATCCTGTCCAAACAGAAAAATTATATGCTGCAGCATTTGAACGTGCTGGTTTAACTGGTAATGAAACAGTTATTGATGCTTATAGTGGTATTGGAACAATTTCATTATCAATGGCAAAACATGCTCGTCAAATCTATGGTGTAGAATTAGTTTCTGCAGCGGTTAAAGATGCGAAAGAAAATGCTAAGATTAATGGTATTGATAATGTTCGTTTTGAAACTGGGATGGCAGAAAACTGGATGGAAAACTGGAGTCATGCTAACTTAAGACCTGACGTTTTAGTTGTCGATCCTCCTCGTAAGGGGCTAGAACCAGCATTTATTGAAAGTACACTTAAAATGCAACCTAAAAAAGTTGTTTACATTAGTTGTAACCCTTCAACATTAGTTCGTGATTTACAGAGCTTCTTAGATGATGGTTACAAAGTTACAAAACCAATTTTACCAGTGGATCAATTCCCACAAACAACACATATTGAAACAGTTACAATTTTAGAAAAATAACCAATTTAATATAATAGATGAGGAAGACCAAAGGTATTTTACTTTTGGCCTTTTTTTTGCAAACAGATAAATTGTATTCAGTGTGAAAAAGAGTATTCTAATGATATCTTAAAACATTAGGAGGTCCATTATGTCAAAAGAAACTGAAAAAGAATTACGTGAACGTTTAACTAATGAAGAGTTTGAAGTTACACAACATGCTGCAACGGAAGCGCCATTTACCGGTAAATATGATGACTTCTATCAAAAAGGAATTTACGTTGATGTTGTTAGTGGGGAAGCACTTTTTAGTTCAGCAGAAAAATATGACGCTGGCTGCGGTTGGCCATCATTTTCAAAACCAATCCCAGGTTCTAAGATTGCTGAGTTGGTTGATAATAGTCTTTTTGGTTATCAACGAACGGAAGTTAGAAGTAAGGAAGCAAATTCACATTTAGGTCATGTATTTACTGATGGACCTAAAGACCAAGGCGGATTACGTTATTGTATTAACTCTGCCTCATTGAAGTTTATTCCTGAAGCAGAAATGGAAGCTGCTGGATATAGTAACTATTTAAATAATTTATAAAAAATAAAAACATTCGACTTAAGGGATATGAGCCTATCTGGCTCTAAAAGTTGAATGTTTTTATTTGTATAATTATCCTTGGCTTTTTTGATGAATAAAGTAAACAGGAATGCCAAGTCCCGTTATTAATAGACCAACAAGTGCTAACGTCGTTTGTGTTAATAGTGTCGCAACGAGTATAAAAATACCCCCAATAATCGCGATGATTGGAATGATTGGATATAAAGGAACTTTATAGGGTCTATTTAATTCAGGTTCACGTTTTCGTAATATAAAGATAGCAACGAAAACTAGTACATTAAAAATCCAAATAACAAAAATAAGCATATCTGTTAATAAATCAAAACTACCTAAGAACATCATTATTATTGCGATACTTATTTGTAAAAAGCCCGCAATATATGGAACTCTCGTATGAGGAGATAAGCGTTTTAGCCAATTACTAAAGGGGAGTTGGTTTTCTAAGGCCATCGCATATGGAACGCGCATACCGGTTAACGTATAGCCGTTAGTGGCACCGTAGACTGAAATTAAGATACCAACGGTCACAAACTTACCACCAAATTGTCCAAATAGTTGTCTTGAGGCATCAGAAGCTGCATTTAAATTGCCAGCTAATCCTGAAATAGGAAGAGCCTTAAGAAAAACAAAATTAATTAATGTATAGATAATTGTGATGAAAAATAATCCTGAAATAATGGCTTTCGGTAAATCACGTTCTGGATGGTGCATCTCTCCGGCAATATTTCCAACCCCAATCCAGCCATCATAAGCAAACATGGTCGCAAGAAGGCCGCCACTTAAAGCAGTAAAGAAAGACTGGTGCGCGCCGGATGTTAACGGAATTAAACTAAACGTCACTTGTCCAGGAGTGAAAATCCCCCATATCACAATGACAATAATAGGTAATAATTTTAAAACTAATGAAATTGATTGAAAGGTACCACCAACTTTGGCGCCTAAAAAGTTAATCAATGTGATACTGATTCCACTAATTAAAGCAAATGGGATAATTAAATGTGAATCAAGATGGAAAAGATTAATTAATTGTGTGCCAAAAATAATTGAAAGAGCTGCAATGTTTGCTGGATAATAAATGATTATTTGTGCCCAGCCAAGTAAAAATGCTGGGAAACGGCCATAAGTATATTCGATATATTTAATGGCGCCACCAGTTTCTGGGATGGCGGCTGCAAGTTCTGCAGCGGTTAATCCAGCACAGATAGTTAAAAAGCCACCAAGTAACCAAACAAATAAAGTTAAGTTAGCAGATTGGGTTTGTTGTGTAACGCTTGAAACTTTAAAAAAAACGCCTCCGCCGATAACTGTTCCCATTACAGTTGAAAGGGCAGCGAAAAAGCCAATATCTCGTTTTAGGTGATCATTGTTCATGGAAAAAGGTCCTCGTTTCTATATTAAAATGCGTATTTAACTATTTTAGACTATTTAAACGTGTAATGAAACAAAAAATGAAGATGATAATCAACAAAATTCTGTTAATCTACATCTTCATTTTTATCATCTTGTGATTCTACAATTGGGGCTAATTTAATGGGATAGGTCCGGTTATCTGCTTCGTCAAACAAACTCACTGGTCCTTGATCGTTTGCATCAATTCTTAGATGAAAACCATATTCATCTAAGAAACTAAGTTCACGCTCATCTATATGTTCAATCTTACCATCGAGTGCACGTTCGTCAATTCGAATTGTGAGGTCTGATGAAATATCCAAATTATGGTGTCGATGACTTAATTCATCGTAGAATAGCCAATGTCCAGCATAAAAAATAGGTAAAGAAACCTTAGTTTTAGGTGCGGTTATAGACTTAATATCTTTCGTTAATCCAATAAAAAATGATGCACCTAGTAGTGCAAAACTACGTTTCTTCACAGCTATCCCTCCTAATTAGAACTCTTCTACTTAAATATAGCACTTTTAGCTAACAAGCGGAAAGAATTGCCCAAAATATATATAAATTTAATCTATCGTCACAAAATTGAAATAAAGCAATCGTTATGAAAACGGTTCAATTGTTGTTATAATGAATTTAATAATAAAATGGAGGTATTGGGTATGATTAAATTAGGTATTATTGGTACAAATTGGATTACAGGTCAATTCGTTGAAGCAGCGCATGAATCTAATGAATTTCAATTGACTAGTGTCTATTCAAGAACCGAATTAAAAGCCAAAGATTTTGGTGAAAAATATGGTGCAACAAATTTTTACGATAATATGACAGAATTTTTAAATTCAGATAAATTTGAGGTAATCTATATTGCTTCTCCGAATAGTTTACATTTTGAACAAATTAAATTAGCGATTGAAGCTGGTAAAAAAGTTATTGCCGAAAAACCAGTGGTCTCAAATCCAACAGAAATGGCCGCTATTCAGACGGTTCTTAGGGAACATCCTGGAAGTCAATTATTTGAAGCAGCTCGACAAATTCATCAAGATAATTTCAAAATTATTGAACAAAAAGTAACTGAACTAGAGACCATCCAAGGCGCAACTTTAACTTATATGAAGTATTCGTCACGTTATGATGCTATTTTAGCAGGTGAAGAACCTAATATCTTCTCACCAAAATTTTCTGGTGGTGCATTACAAGACTTAGGTGTTTACGTTGTTTATAATGCTATTTCTTGGTTTGGTACACCACTTGAAGTTCAGTACTATCCAACAATGTTACCAACAGGTGTTGATGGTAAAGGTGTCGCAATTCTAACTTATGAAGATTTTAGAGTGACCTTAAATATTGGTAAGACAGCAAATTCATATTTAACTAGTGAAATCTATGGCCTAAAAGACACAATTGTGATGGATAATGCAGCTGAATTAAATGAGGTTCTTTATCGAGATGGCTCTGATAAAGAAGAACTACTTAGTCAAAAACCAGCTAAAAATCCGATGTTAGCTGAAGCGATTGATTTTGCTAGAGTCATCAATAACCCCAATGACGTAACGAACAAAGCTGATTATATAAAATGGCAAAAACTTAGTGTGACAGTTAATCAAGTATTGTTTGATTTAAGGAAAAGTGCCGGAATTGAATTTCCAGCTGATCATAAATAAGAATTATTGAGATAAGTTTCTGTGAATCAATGGAAGCTTATTTTTTATATGCTATACTTAATTATTAAAACTAATCCTATGAAGTTAAAAGAAAGAGACTAAAATGAATCCAAAATTTGATGCATATTTTAAAGAACAAGGTTTTGAAACACAATCACCCATCCAAGAAGCCGTTTATGAACCTCTAAAATCAGGTGAAAATATCCTTGGATTAGCACCAACCGGTTCTGGTAAAACATTAGCGTTCAGCTTACCTTTACTCGAAAGATTAATACCTAAAGATGGCATTCAACTATTGATTATTGCACCTTCACAAGAATTAGCTATGCAATTAGCAGGTGTCATTCGTCCTTGGGCTAAAGAACTTGATTTAAAAGTTCAAGCTATTATTGGTGGTGCTAATATGAAACGCCAAATTGAAAATTTAAAGAAAAAACCTGAGATTATTGTCGGAACACCAGGTCGCTTATTGAATTTAGCTGAAGATAAAAAAATTAAATTACATAAAGTTAAATCAGTTGTCATTGATGAAGCGGATGATTTATTAACGGATGAAACACTAACAACTTGTCGTGATTTAATCAGCCAGGCACCTGCAGGCATTCAATTAAGTTTCTTTTCTGCGACGGAAACGGCAATATTAGATGATTTGAAAAAATGGTTTGGTGCTAATGTGACAACTTATGATGTTCGTGAAGTTGATCAAACACAAGGTATCGTTCACCATTATTCAATTGAAACACCAACGCGTAAACGTCAATCAACGTTGCGTCGTTTAGCAAATGTTGAAGATTTTTATGCACTAGTTTTCTTTAACCAACTATCATCGTTACAAGATATGGCTCAAAAATTAAAATATGATCATGTACCAGTCGCTGTCTTAGATAGCGAGCAACGCCAAGTTAATCGTGCTAATGCTTTATCACAACTTCATAAGCATGAAATTAAATTATTACTAACGACGGATGTTGCCGCTCGAGGTTTGGACATTCCAATGTTACCCGCAGTCGTAAATTATGATATGCCTAAAGATACGACGTCATATATTCATCGTGTCGGCCGGACAGGCCGGATGGGTGCTGAAGGGATGGTTATTAATCTTGGAAATGAACATGATCTACGTACCTTAAAACAAGATTTAAAAAATACACCATTTGAAATTGAAAAAGGTTACTTATATGATGGTGCGATTGTAACAGAAAGACCAGAACGTGTGGCTGAACCAAAAGCTAAGAAACTTAAACCAGTTGAAGTGAAAGCCAAAACAGTTGATGGTCAAAAGCAATCTGATGAACCAGTAAAGAAACCACATCGTAAAGTTCGTTTGAGAAATCAAAAAAATAAAGGTAAAAGACGCAAACCAAAAGCAGAACATTTTGATTAATGAGAAGGATCATCCAATAATAATTGGATGATTTTTTTATTGACTAATTTTGTAAGCGATTGCACGAATAGGGTAACCGTGCTATATTTAAAGAGGTTAATTCGTACAGAAGAAGGAGTTGAGTAGATCCATGACAAATATGAAGTTAGATGAAACTCATTTTGGAAGTTACTTTGATTTATCAATTTATGCCTTTAATAAAAAAGTATCAGCACAGAGAAAGAGCTTTTTTCGCAAACTTTATGAGCATTCATCAGATTGGGGCTCAGTTGAATCTGGGAAAGTTGTCAGCGGTGTGATTAATACACCATTTACGACTCATTTTCACGGGACTCAATTTAAAATGGGTGGTATTGGCTATGTTGCAAGTTATCCAGAATTTGCTGGTCAGGGTAGTATTGGACAATTAATGAATTTAGCTCTGGATGAGATGTATGATAATGGAACGACATTATCGTATTTAGCGCCATTTTCGTATCCGTTCTATCGTAAATTCGGTTACGAAGCAACATTTGATCAAACGATATATCGGATGAATACGAAGGATTTACCACGATTAAAAGTTAAGGCCATAGGTCACGTTGAACGTCACCGTTATTTGGATGTAAAAGAGGAATTAAATAAATTATACCAACAGAATCAGCTCTCTCAACAAGGTGGTATTGAACGGCCAGATTGGTGGTTAACTTATTCGGCGGAGAAACACCCTAACTGGGAAGTAGCGGTCTATTATAATGAAAAAAATGAGTCAGAAGGCTATCTTGTTTATCAAAGAGAAACTGATGAATTTAAAATCGTTGAATGGATATATCAAACAAGTGAGAGTTGGCTCCAATTACAAAATTTTGTGCTTAAGCATCAATCAGCATACGAATGGTTTAGTTATGAGAGTCCAATTGGACAGCCATTTCCAGATGTACTGGCAAATCCTCAAGTTGAAGTGACAACGCAACCTTACATGATGGCAAGAATTGTAAATGTTGAAGACTTTCTCAGCAGATACCCTTACCAGCAAGATTTTCCACAAATTGTGATTCAAGTTCAAGATTCGACTATTCAGGCTAATGAAGGCTATTGGCAAATTAGCCGAATAGACGGACAAACAAAAGTTGAAAAGACTGAAAATTCAGCAACTACGTTTACAACGGATATTCAAAATTTAACACGAAGTATGATGGGGTATCGAACATTTAAACAATTAAAACAATATGGATTTGTATCAGGCGACGTGACGTTATTCGATGGCGCATTAATTAAAGAACAACCGATATTAAGTGATTATTTTTAAGGAGAGAATAGATAATGGAATATGAAAAAATGAGTCAATTTCCAACTGATTTTTTATGGGGGGCTTCCTCAGCTGCTTACCAAATTGAAGGTGCGTATCAAGAAGATGGTAAAGGATTATCAGTTTGGGATAAATTTGTAAGAATTCCTGGGAAAACATTTAAGGGTACAAATGGTGATGTAGCCGTCGATCATTATCACCGTTTTAAAGAAGATGTCGCCTTAATGAAGGAGCAAGGATTGAAAGCTTACCGTTTTTCAATTGCTTGGACACGTATTTATCCAGAAGGAAAAGGTAAAGTTAATCAAAAGGGGATAGATTTTTATAATCGATTAATCGATGAGTTAATTGCGAATAATATTGAACCTGTTGTGACACTTTATCATTGGGATTTACCACAAGCATTACAAGATGAATATGCTGGTTGGGAATCTCGTGAAATTATTACTGATTTTACGGATTATGCGAAAACTTGTTTTGATGCATTCAGTGATCGTGTTAAATATTGGGTATCATTAAATGAACAAAACGTATTTATTTCTCATGGCTATCAAATGGAGAGTCATCCGCCTGCAGTAAATGATGAAAAAAGAATGTATGCTGCAAATCACATTGCTAATTTAGCAAATGCTTCAGCAATTAAGGCATTTCATGAAGGTCATTATCAAGGTGAAATTGGGCCTAGCTTTGCCTATAGCCCGGGTTATGCAGTTAATGGAGATCCTAAAAACCAAGTTGCGGCTACTAACTATGAAGATTATGCTGCTCATTTTTGGATGGATATTTATGTTTATGGACGTTATCCAAAAATGATTTATAAATGGTTAACTGAACGTGGAACTGCACCTACTGTTACAGAAGCAGATCAAGCTCTTTTAATTGCTGGAAAACCAGATTTTATGGGTTTAAATTATTATCAAACCCAAACAATTGCGGCTAATCCGTTAGTTGGTGGTGTTGGACTTGCTGCTGAAAATAATACAGGTAAAAAGGGGACTAGCTCCGAAAGTGGCGTTCCAGGCATGTTTAAGACTACTAATAATGAATTTTTAAAACAAACTGATTGGGATTGGAATATTGATCCTGAAGGGCTAAGAATTGCTCTGAGAAGAATTGATAGTCGTTACGACTTACCTGTTCTTATTACTGAAAACGGTCTTGGTGCTTATGATAAATTAGAAGAAGGCAATACAATTCATGATGATTACCGAATTTACTTTATCAATGAACATATTAAAGCCATTCAAGAAGCCATTTCAGACGGTGTAAAAGTCATTGGGTATACAACTTGGAGTTTCACTGATTTATTGAGCTGGTCAAATGGCTATCAAAAGCGCTATGGCTTTGTTTATATTGATCGTGATGAAGAAAGTGCGAAAGAATTAAAACGATATAAGAAAGATTCATTCTATTGGTATCAAAAGGTCATTAAAGAAAATGGTAGTAAGTTATAAAGTAATTTAAATAGCTATTGATAACGCTTACAATAAATGATACAATAAATATGAAATGAGTGTTACTGATTCGATCAGGCATGACCTATTGATGTAGATATGAAAATATCTGTATTTGTAGGTCATTTTTTATGGGAAGGGGTCGGTTTGATGTGAAGTTCGTAAAAAATTTTAATAATAATGCAGCTTTAGTTGAATCATCCGACAATGTTGAGTGGGTGGTCATTGGTAACGGTATTGGATTCGGTTATCATGCTGGAGATAATATCGATAAGGACCAGATTGACCGACGGTTTAAAGCTGAAGAAGATTCAGATACAATGAAATTAATTTCAGGATTTGATGCAGAAACTTTGGAAGTTACGACAACTTTTGTTGGAGTAGTAGAGCCATTAATTGATGTGACATTTGATGATGTTCAATTTTTGATTTTAGTGGACCATTTTCAATATTCATTACAAAAAAATCGTGAAGAAATGTTTTTAAATGACCGATCTGTTCATTGGGAAATGAAAAAATTATTTCCAAGTGAATTCCAAGCTGCAAAGGTTGGTATTAAAGAAATCGAATCAAAATTTGACATTACGGTTCAAAATAATGAATTGATTTTATTAACCTATCATTTGATTAACGTCAAAGAAGGCGGACATGCTGTTCAAGAATCGATGAAGCTGACAGAACTCATTTCGGGAATTGTTAATATTATTCAATTAGATACTGGTATTATTCTCGACGAAAAATCATTTAATTATAGTCGATTTGTCTCACATTTACGCTATTTATTCATTAGGCATTTTCATAATACTGAGATTGATCGTGCAGAACTTGACCCTGAGTTGCTCGCCATGATGATTAGTCGGTATCCACAAGTGTACGAAACAGTGGAAAAAATCGTGCAGTATATTCGAGAACGGGCCGATTGGGATTTACAAGCAGACGAACAAGTTTATCTAGTTTTACATATCTGGCGAGTAACCCATCGGCAAACAGAAAATTAAATAAATTGATAATTAGGTGTGTTATTGCCATTTATAAGCAAGCATAAACCCAGTTATCCATGCAAACTCGTATTTTTTGAGTTGAAATGGATAACTGGGTTTTAATTTATAAAAAATATAAAGGAGTGATTGTGATGAGTTACGAAAAATTAGCTAAAGATATTTTAAAAAATGTAGGTGGCGAAGCTAACGTTAATAGCGTAGTCCATTGTACAACCCGACTAAGATTTAAATTAAAAGATGAATCTAAGGCCAATACCGATATGTTGAAAAATATGGACGGCGTAGTGACCGTTGTTAAAAGTGGCGGCCAGTACCAAGTGGTTGTTGGAAATCAAGTTCCGGAAGTTTATGATGCATTAGTTAAAGGTAGCGGACTTGATGGTGATGGCATTGTGCCAGATAATGATGGCGAAAAAATGAAACCGCTTGATGCCTTTATTGATATGATTTCAGGTATCTTTGCACCAGCTCTAGGTGTTTTAGCTGCAACAGGGATGATCAAAGGAATAGTTTCATTACTAGTCGCATTTAGCTGGGTGGCACCGACATCTGGAACGTATATTATTTTAAATGCATTAGGAGATTCTTTCTTTTATTTCTTCCCGATTATCTTAGCTTACAGTGCTAGTAAAAAATTCCACGTTAATCCATTGTTGGCAATGGTTATTGGTGCATCCTTAGTTTACCCAACTATTGTGGCACAATTGCCAGCAACACTAGCCGCTTCAGGTGGAAAAGTGCTGTACACTTTATTTGCAGGAACAATTTTTGAATCACCAATCTATATGACATTCTTGGGGATTCCAGTAATCATGATGAGTTACGCATCATCAGTTGTACCTATTATTGTATCAATTTGGTTTGCATCAAAAGTGGAACCATTCTTCAAAAAAGTGATACCAGAAGTTGTACGAACATTCTTAGTGCCAATGTTAACAGCACTTGTTGTTGTGCCTATTACATTTATCTTTATAGGTCCCATAACAACTTGGGCTAGTGATATTGTGGCAACCGGATTTACAGCTGTATACACATTTAGTCCAATTGCCGCTGGCGCAGTTCTTGGTGGCTTATGGCAAGTACTTGTTATCTTCGGGTTACATTGGGGACTTGTTCCACTTGCCTTACTTAACATTTCAACAACAGGCTCAGATCCAATTTTAGCACTTATGCTAGGGACAACGTTCGCTCAAATTGGGTCAGTATTGGCAATTACAATTAAAACAAAAAATAAAAAACTAAAAGGTCTTGGCTATTCTTCATTTATTTCAGGAATCTTTGGTGTTACGGAACCCGCTATTTACGGAATTACGTTACCTCGTAAAAAACCATTTATTATTACATGTATTTCAGCCGCTATTGGTGGCATGGTTCTTGGTGTATTTGGGACAAAAGGATACATGGTTGGTGGATTAGGCATTTTCTCTATTCCAAGTTACTTGAATCCTAAGACAGGAATTGATATGTCATTCTACGCTGTGCTGATAGCAATCGTTGTTTCATTCGTATTGGCATATGTCTTAACACTTATGTTCGGTTTAACAAAGGAAGATCAAGAAGTACCCGTTGCTGTTGCTGAAACAAAAGTAACAACGTCAGTAGTACCTGTAGAAGTAGAAATGAGTGGAGAAATCCTTGGTAGCCCACTTAAAGGCGAAGTATTACCTTTATCAGAGGTTAAAGACCCTGTCTTTAGTTCTGGTATTATGGGTGACGGTATCGCAATTCTACCTGAAGTTGGTCAATTATACGCACCTGCTGATGGTAAAATAACATTAGTTTTTCCAACAGGACACGCAGTTGGTATGGTGACAGACGATGGCGCCGAAATTTTAATGCATATCGGAATGGATACAGTTGAATTAGAAGGTAAGTATTTTGAAATTCAAACAGAAATTGATACCGTCGTAAAAAAAGGCGATTTATTACTTAAATTCGATATTGAAGGTATTAAACAGGCAGGATATGAAATTATTACGCCAATTATCGTGACGAACACACCAAAATATAAAAAAATTAAACCACTTGCTAAAGACCAGTCAGAAATAATTGTTGGTACTGATTTATTAGATTTAGAAATTAATTCAGGAGGTCAATAAGATGACAAAATCAAATTTTCCAGATAACTTTTTATGGGGTGGCGCAACGGCCGCTAATCAATTTGAAGGGGCCTATGATGTTGATGGTAAGGGCCTGTCATTAGTAGATATATTACCAGACGCACACCATGGTCGCTGGGATTATTTATTTAATGTAAAAGAAGCGATGCAGATGAAAGAAGATTTTTATCCTAGTCATGAATCTGTTGATTTTTATCATCATTATGAAGAAGATTTACGATTAATGGCAGAAATGGGTTTCAAAACCTTCAGAATGTCAATTAGTTGGCCACGGATATTTCCACAAGGTGATGAAAAAGAACCAAACGAAAAAGGGCTAGAATTCTATGATAAAGTTATCGATCTTTGTAACGAATTAGGGATGGAACCGTTAGTAACAATTAACCATTTCGATACGCCGTTAGGGATGTTGAAAAAAATGAATGGTTGGGCTGACCGTCGAATGATTGATAATTACTTAAACTTTTCACGCGTCTTATTTATGCGTTATAAGGATAAGGTTAAGTATTGGTTAACATTTAACGAAATTAATATGATTTTACACATTCCGTTATTGGGCGGTGGATTAGATTTGGAAGGGATTGATAATCCTGACCAAATCAAATATCAAGCGGCACATCATCAATTAGTTGCCTCTGCGCTTGCGACAAAATTAGCACACGAAATTAATCCTGATTTTAAGATAGGGTGTATGTTAGCGGCTGGGGTTACCTATCCCAATACACCTAATCCAAAAGATGTATTTGAAGCAATGACAAAGGATCGGGAAGGATACTTCTTTATTGATGTTCAGTCACGTGGCTACTACCCAAGTTATTCGGCAAGATTATTTAAAGATATGGGTATAGAAATTAAAATGGCAGATACCGACGAAAAAGATTTATTAGAAAATACAGTTGATTTCATTTCATTTAGCTATTATTCATCAAGATTAGCAAGCGCTGATCCTGAGATGACTGATAAAACAGCAGCAAATGTCTTTGATAGCTTAAAAAATCCTTACTTAAAGACAAGCGAATGGGGCTGGCAAACAGATGGCCTTGGTTTGAGAACAACGATGAATCAAATTTATGATCGTTATCAGAAACCATTATTTGTTGTTGAAAATGGATTAGGTGCAAAAGATGTTGTGGAAGAAGGCAATAAAATTCATGATGATTATCGCATTTCTTATCTAAGTGAAAATATTGAAGCAATGGGTGAGGCGATTGCAGACGGGGTTTCTTGTCTAGGTTACACATCATGGGGCTGTATCGATTTAATTAGCGCAGGCTCAGGCGAAATGGCGAAACGCTATGGTTACATTTACGTAGATCGAGATAACGAAGGTAACGGGACGCTAAATCGATTGAAAAAAGATTCGTTCTATTGGTATCAAAATGTTATTAAAACAAATGGTGTCGAATTATAAACTGGAAAAATTGAAGATATAAAATTTCGATGCGATTTAAAATACTGTTTAAGCAATGATTGTTTGCTTAAACAGTATTTTTTTATTTGCGAAAGTCTTATTGCTTAGTGGAAAAATAATATTAGGTGTACAATTATCGAAATCTTAAAGATAGTTTAGAAAAGATTGGATAAAATGATGTGTTTTAGACCTTAAAAAAATTGTTAAACAAATATATATAACGTGGAAGAAGGTCTTTCCGATGAGAAAAAGGTTTAAACCTGTAAATAATGAAATGAAATGGGTAGGAATTGTTAGTATCGTGTTGTGTTTAATTGAACCATGGTTAATAGTTGTGAATTTAACGATTGGCATGTGGTTAGTGGGGACGGGTATGATTGGCATTGGAACTTATATTGAAAGACTACCCTTTTTTCAGAAAAATATTGGTTATCGTCTATGTGGTATGTTGTTATTTATATTAATTGCATTCATTAATACAATTTATATAATAGTAATTCTTCTACTGCTACAATTTCAAGGATAAAATAAATAGCACTTACAAGTTAAATATATAAAAAATAGGTTACAAAAGCTCGGCAGTATACCGAAGTCTTGTAACCTATAAGGCGGAAAATTTATTTAAGATGTCCCTGATCAGAGTCGAACTGATGACCTACCGCTTAGGAGGCGGTTGCTCTATCCAGCTGAGCTACAGAGACAAAAAGGCTGATTACTTCATTGTAAATGGCAAAAATAAATAAGTCAATTATTACTATTGTAGATTTTTAAATTCATAGTCATAATTTTCATTTACAACATGGCTAAGGTGTCAGTAGTTTCATAGATATTGATCTTTTAGTTCTAGCAATATTATATTTCTTGAGTGACAGCACAATTTTCTATTGTTATAATTAAACCATTAAATAATTTTATTTGGGAGTAAATAGCTTGATAAATAAGTTTGAATCTTTAAAAAAATATGGAACGGTATTTTGCGTTATTTTTATATTAAGTTTTTTTCTGACAGTTCCGCAGATACTTAATAATAGTTTAGTAGTTGGTGCTGATTCTCTATTCCATTTTAACCGTATCTATGATGATTATATGCAGCTTAAAACAGGTAACTTTAATTATTTTCAATCTAATTACGGTTTTCAACAAAGTGGTCGAATTGTTAATGCCTTATATGGACCAGGGTTTACTTACCTTTTAGGTGGATTACTAGGTATCGTGCATAGTTGGATTAAATTTGAAATTGTCACGTCATTCATAATTTTCTTTATTAGTGGATTTTCAATGTATTTTCTATCTAGAGAATTGAAAGCGACTAAAAAAAATTCAGTCTTAGCTGCTAGTCTTTTTATGGGTAGTTTCTATATCACTCGATGGTCAATCTATCAGAATTTTATGATATGGGGCGTTATGTTGATGCCTTTGATTGTCATTCTTGGGCTTAAAATGATTAAAAATAATGCTAAGGATTTAAAAGTACTACCTTTAGCATTAGCAGTTTCAGTGCTAATCCAAATTCACGTCTTAAGCGCCTTAATGTCAATTGGCGTTTTAGTTGTATTCTTTTTCATTGGCTTTATTCAAACTAACCAGAAATTACAACTTTTATTAAAATGTTTTCTAGCCAGTTTACTGGCGTTAGTTCTGACCTTTAATGTTTGGGGAGCTATGTTGGATGTTTTCTCAAATAATAAAATATATTCACCATTTGCCAATTCAAACATGTCTGGTTCAACCATGAACCTTTCAACTGGTAACTATAGTGGTACACAGTTTGGATTGGTTATGAGTATCATTTTTGTGTTACAAATTGTTTGGTTGTTTTCAAAAAGAAAAGAATTATCTCTAGCTAATAAGATTGTTACTATAATAGGAGCTATTTTTCTTGCTCTAACTACAAATTTATTTCCGTGGACTAGGATATCTATATTAATTCCACAGTTACAAAGTTTTTTACAGTTTCCTTATCGATTTGATAGTTTTACTACGATTCTATTAGTAGCGGGGTTCAGTGCTACAATTTCTACGTTACCTTCGCCGAATGCAAAGAAAAATTGTTCATTGTTTTTAATTGTCGGAAGTATTTTTATTTTAGGGCAATCGTATAGTGATATTCAGACTAAAAATGAAATTTGGAATTCAAATGAGTCAATTATAGCTAAAGGACATGTTACAACCCCAGATTCTTTAAGTACTGTCCAAATAAGAAATGCTTTTACTAATCGTGATTTAAAAAAAGGGTTAGAGGTAGCACAAAAATCAACTCCAGATTATTTACCTAATAATCAAGAATTAAGCAAGGATCCTTACAATGAATATAAAAATGAAATTATAATGAATAAGTCAAATATTATAAAAAGAGTGACAGATAAGGGTGATTTATCGCTTAGATGGACTGCAACAAAAATAGGAGAAACAATGTCCTTACCTATTATTGTTTATAACAATTCAAAAGTTACACTAAATGGAACTAAGCTTAATATAAAAAAGATTACCTTATCAAATATAGGTAGTCCAACGATTAAAGCAACAAAAAAAGGTATCAATAGAGTAACGCTTAGTTATCATTCAAAAATCATTACTAAACCTCGACTAATGATGGTTATTGCAGCGTGGGTGATTAGTAGCTTAGCTTTTATTACCTTTACTTATAGGGATTATAAAAATGACATTTAATATAAACAAACATATGATTTTAATATACTATATTAAGATATACTTTCTGAATTTGGGTTACAAAAACCTAATCAATAAAATAAGTAGTAGTGAAAAAGGTATAAACTAACAGAAATGCTAGTTTATACCTTTTTATGTGATCATTTATGCCCAATCCCCATTACGGAAAACGGGTACTGTACTGCCATCCTCACGAAGCCCATCAATTGACATGTCAGATGAGCCGACCATGAAGTCAACGTGCGTTTGGCTTAAATTTAAACCAGCAGCGGCTAATTCAGTATCGTTCATTTTAGTACCATCCTTAATAGAGAAGGGATAAGCGGAGCCAAGCGCTAAATGGTCACTGGCATTTTCATCGAATAATGTATTAAAGAACGTTATTCCTGATTGTGAAATTGGAGAAGGGTCTGGAACTAAAGCAACTTCACCCAATGATTTTGCGCCATCATCAGTCTCTAGTAAGTGCTGTAAAACTTCTTCACCTTGTTCAGCAGTTGCTTTAACAACCTTACCTGCTTCAAAAGTAAATTTCATACCACTCAAAGTAGTTCCTGCGTAGCTTAATGGTTTTGTTGAAGAAATGTAACCATCAATACGTCTAGAATCAGGTGCGGTGAAAACTTCTTCGGTAGGCATGTTAGCCATGAATTCATGACCTTGTGCATCAAATGAACCGGCGCCTTCCCACAAATGATTTTTAGGGAGACCGATGACGATATCTGTCCCTGGGGCAACATAATGTAAAGCAGAAAATTGTTCTTTATTTAATTCTTCAGCTTTTGTGCGCAATGTTAAATCATGTTGATGCCATGCTTCAATTGGATCTTCATGATCAATACGTGTTGTTTTAAAAATTTCTTCCCAAAGTCGTGAAACAGCAAGTTCGCCTTTTAATTCAGGAAAAACGAGTTCAGCCCAAGCAGTATCTGCGGCAGCGACTACAGTCCAACTAACGTCATTATTTTGAGTTGCTTTACGTAATGGACGTAGAGCTTGACCCATAGCTTTTTGGCGTGAGGCAATCTTTTCAGAAGGGATACCAGCAAAGGCATCAGGATCATCTGACATGACTGAGATGCGAGATGCTTTTTTAGCAACCCAATCTTCAACTTCTGAGGTTGCATAACCAGGAACGTCGACTAAACGGTCTAGTGGAGCAAATTCAAGGAATGATTTCGAGACATGACTATCTGCCCATTTAACGATAACTTCACTTGCGCCAGCAGCATAAGCTTCATTGACGATTAAATGAGCTAATTTTTGTTGGGTTACGGAAATTTGTAGGACGATTGTTTGGCCTTTTGAGACGTTAACACCGACTTTGACGATTAATTCAGCATATTTTTTAAGTTGATCTTCAAAATTTATTTTTGACATAGAAAGACCTCCAAATTTATTTATGAAATAATGATAACATATTAATGAGAAAATGATTAATAATTAGGCTATTAAATTTTTGTTAACAAAATCAGAATTTTGTCTTTTCTTTGGTATAATAGTAACTAATATAATCATTGAGGAGGCCAATTATGAAAAAAGTAAAAGTGATGACTGTTTTTGGGACGCGTCCAGAAGCAATAAAAATGGCACCTGTTGTCTTAGAGTTAAAAGAACGTACGACGGAGTTTGAAACAGTAACTGTCGTAACAGCACAACATCGCCAAATGTTGGACCAAGTCTTAGAGATATTTAAAATAACGCCAGATTATGATTTGAATGTGATGCACGCTAACCAGACATTAAGTGATACAACTCGAAATGTTTTACAAAAATTAGATGATGTTATTAAAGTAGAGCAGCCTGATATTATTTTAGTTCATGGTGATACAACAACAACATTCGCCGCTAGTATTTCAGCTTTTTATAATCAAGTGGCAATTGGACACGTTGAAGCGGGATTACGGACTTGGGATAAGTATTCACCGTTTCCAGAAGAAATGAACCGTCAACTAACAGATGTACTGGCAGATATGTACTTTGCCCCAACTTCGCAAAGCGAAACTAATCTGTTATTAGAAAATCATCCAAAAGAAAATATTTTTGTAACAGGTAACACAGCCATCGATGCTTTAAAACAAACAGTTCAAAAAGAGTATGACCATGATGTTCTATCAGAAGTAAATCCTGCGAATAAAATGATTTTACTCACGATGCATCGTCGTGAAAACCAAGGTGCACCTATGCGTCGTGTTTTCGAAGTGATTAAATCTGTCGTTAAAGATCAGCCAGATGTTGAAGTCGTTTATCCGGTTCATTTAAATCCAGTTGTTAAAGATTTAGCCGAAGAAGTCTTAGGTGGAGAACAGCGCGTTCATCTAATTGAACCGCTTGATGTGGTTGATTTTCATAATATCGCTGCAAAAAGTTACTTTATTATGACGGATTCAGGTGGTGTTCAAGAAGAGGCGCCATCATTAGGAAAACCAGTTCTTGTTTTACGTGATAACACAGAACGTCCGGAAGGCGTGAAGGCGGGTACATTGAAGTTAGTTGGAACTGACCCTGTGAAAGTCAAAGAAACCATGCTATCATTAATAACTAATAAGACAGAGTACGAACGAATGGCAAATGCTAAAAATCCTTATGGAGATGGGCAAGCAGCTAAACGAATATTAGATGCCGTTGCTTATCGATTTGGAGATAGTCAGCAAGAACCTGAACGTTTCGAATAAATGGAGGATTTCTAAAGCATGAGCAAAAGAACAAAACGTCCCATTATTATTGGTGTAACAGGTGGTACTGGTAGCGGTAAGACGACGGTTAGTAATGCTATTTATTCACAATTAGCTGGCGAATCAATCATGATTTTACAACAAGATACTTATTATAATGATCAAGCTGAAATGAGTATGGAAGAACGTAAAGCAGTGAACTATGATCATCCACTCGCGTTTGACAACGAACAGATGATTAGTGATTTGGAACAATTGTTGGATAATGAAGCAATTGATATGCCTGTTTATGATTACACACAGTTTACTCGTTCAAGTGAGACGATCAGAACAGAACCTCAAGATGTTATCATTGTTGAAGGAATTCTAATTCTAGGGGACGAAAAGCTCAGAAGTTTAATGGATATTAAAGTTTTTGTTGATACAGATGATGATTTACGTATTATTCGCCGTATCACACGTGATATGAAGGAACGTGGTCGCTCATTACAATCAGTTATTGATCAATACGTTAAAACGGTTAAACCAATGTATAATCAATTCATTGAACCAACGAAACGCTATGCGGATATTATTGTGCCAGAAGGTGGCGCAAATACAGTTGCTATTGATTTATTGTCAACTAAAGTCCGTGACATTTTACAACAAGACTAGCTAAAAAATCTCATACCAAAAAGTCCCCAAAAGTCTCATGACTTTTGGGGACTTTTTGGTATGAAAAAACTGTTGTTGGTAATAGCTTTTACGCTATTACCAACAACAGTTAGAGTGGACTTGTCATTTATGAACACTATTTTTGTCTAGTTTTCTATTTATAAAATGGAGTGTTATCATCGATAAAATACTAATAATCCAAGTTAAAATGACGAAAAACAAACGCCATGTAGTGATCATTTCCGATTGATATCTAAGCACTACACGATTACTCCCTTTTTTTGTTGCCTTAACAGTAGGGACACCTAATGCAGATAGAGATAATCGGTGTAATTGACTTCCATTTAAGGAGAGCTCTGAATTATTATAAACGACAATAGGAAGTGCGATGGATTCACCTTTTTTTGTCGCATGCCATTTAAGGATTAAATCACCATTTTTTGTAACAGTCTTAGTGATATTAGGACGATTCCTAACAATATCTTTCTTG
Organism: Dellaglioa sp. CoH-56-MRSF-10; assembly: GCF_056782175.1. The sequence continues at coordinate 187,218 of NZ_JBXAYF010000003.1, read as the reverse complement.
TATTCTTTTTTATTATATGTTGTCTTTTGTTCTTGATTATTTGGTAAATAATCTGGGGCTATTTTTTTAACCACCTTTAATCCTTTTGATAAATCAGAACTAGTAAAATTAGTTCTAATTTGATCACTCGTTAGATGATTTGAAACGACAACGCTCCCTTTATAAATAAGAGGATCATTGGAATTCCAGAGCTTATTTTGCTGTTGAATATCAATATATGATTGACCTAAAATAAAAAGACTACTAATGATTAAAAATAACTCGCCAAACTTTTTAGGCTTAAATGAAGGTAGCTCAGAAAGAGAGTTGCCAAAACCAGCAAGTAATAAGACAGTTGCAAAACCATAAAAGCGGTAAGGAAATTGTAAAAAACTTCGAAGCTGTGGTATTAGATTCGATATTGTCGTCCAAGGAACAAGATTTGTTGATAACAGGAGAAATAAGGCTCCTAATAGTGTCATTAGCTTATTAGAAAGTGATACTTGTGACCACCTAGAAAATAGTAAAACAAATTGTAAAATGAAAATAACGCTCATAAATAGTCCTATAGATGAAGCGCTATAGCTAGTTGTTGAAAAACGCATTGTAGCACTAGCCATATCTAAGTGAGTGTAAGGCGAGTACAGCGTATTTCTTGTGAAAATTTCTAGCATAGCGCCCCAAACATTAAAGGTTAGAACAATAGTTAGAAGGGCCGCTAAGAAACATTTTGATAAAAGCTGTAATTTTTGATTTGTCTTGTAAAAACCGACAACAAAGAAGATAAAGATGACGCCAACCGACATTAAGGCACTTAAGACATGAATTTGAATAAGCGCTGAAATCAATAATGCTAATGGTAGTACTTTTAAATCCTTAGCATTATTTTTAATCATTTTAAGCCCGAGGATGACAATTAAGGGCATTAGCATAACGCCCCAAGACATAAAATTCTGGTTAATTGACCAACGGGTAACGTAAAAACTCCCCATAAATAGACTAGCAATCAATAATGAAATTTTCTTAGAGGATTGAAGCTCTCTAGATAGAAAATACATTGAGTAACCACTAATAAAGAAAATTAAAAAGGAGGTTATGATTTGAAATAAAATCCAATTATGAACAATTAAGAGTAAGATACCTAACAGATAAGCAAAACCTGGTCCATATAAGGCGTTAATAATGCGACCACTCTGTAAAAAACCATAGTTAGTTTGAAAATAACTAAAGTTACCTGTTTTAAATTGGATATAGGTATCGTAAATACGATTGAAATGAAAAAGCGAGTCACCACCTAAGACTAGACTGTGGTTGATTATTTGTGGAAGAACTAAAAATAAACTAATCAAAAAGATGGTTGTAAATACGATTAAACGATTTTTAAGATAACTGACTTTATTTAACAAGATAGTAAACCCCTAATAGATTTATTTAGTAGATGAGGTCATAATAATATCATTTATGTCTAATTAAAGTCTTCTTAAACGTCTCCAAATTAGAGGTGTTAAACTATAACTCCCCCAAACAATGAGGCCAAAAACACTTAAAAGAAAACCAGTTGATAAGCCAGGTGTTTGATAACTATAAATGATATGATGAGTTCCTTTTTTTAATTTTAAGCCAATAAAAGCGCTATTTGTTTTAATAACGGGCACGCTATGACCATTATCAGTCGCTGTCCAACCTGTAGAGTAAGGGATAGATGATGTTAGGATACCTAATTTATTTGTTGTTATTTTGCCACTAACTCTATTTGTAGCAAATTTTAATGAATTTAATTTATTTTTCTGGATTTTTTTAACATCATTTGTGTAAGTTTGACCAAGCGGAACGGCAGTAATTTTAAGGTTGAATGAGTAAGTCCCTGAATTTGATAAAAGTAAATCCAAACTTTTGGGCATTTGTTTTTGATAGCCCATATTTAGGGTAGCATCAGATAAAACTTTAAAGAAAGAAAGATTTTCAATACCCAATTGCTCAATCGTATTAGTCGTTAAATTAGATTTAACCCCGATCGAATAGCCTGTATTGGAAGAACCTGTCGTCAGTTGCTTCCTAAGCGATTTCTGTGCTGACCGGGGACCATTCGTATCTAATAACTGGTTATCTGGTTTCGTAGTATTATTAAAAATAGCCATATTCACTTGTTCTTTAGAGGACAGTGATTGGTGCTTAATGTTAGTTAATGAAAGATGCAATTCAGAATTTTGATATTTTTTTGCGTTCTTAATGTCAATCTGATAGCTATCTGAAACAGGATTATTACGATAGTGATTATTGGTAATACGTGTTTTTGTTTCGTTAGGTTCTCCGGCGTTCACTGTTTTTACAATTGTATAGGCAACGTTTTCAGTATCAAATGTTGATTGTTTCTGGTTAAATCCGGATGTATCCGCGATACTAACGGCTTTAGCTAATTGACGTTCTTGATCAGAAGCGGATAATTTAGCAGTTTTTTGATTTGAAGTGACATCAGATTGCCAATAAATTAATGGAAAATTATTCTTAGTTTCATAAAGATTGGTTTTCTCAGGTTTATTTTTATTTTCAGATTTAGTTTTGAGTAATGTATAACCATAGGGGATCTTTGACTCATTTGGCTCATTTGAATGAGTAAAGAGATACTTAACGCCAAAAAAGTTATTAGCGATTGTTCGATCATCAAAATTTTCAATCGGAATATTATTGTTATATTGAGCATTTTGTAACCTGTTTGAAAATACTCCGACTGCGCCATTTTGAATCGAGTAGTATGAGTTAATTAAATTTAAATCATTATTTAAATTATTTCGTAACATGTAGTTAGAACCAAAGTTATAATTTTGGCTAATCGTTGAAACACGAAATGAGTTAGATTTAGGAAGAGAATTATCTAATCCATCAAATAGATTAGATGATAGTTTCTGGTAACTACCAGAGGGCATTAAAGTCTTACTATAAAAGTTAGTGAAAGGTGATGCAAAAGAAACCCCAGTAAAGATCAAGTTCACTAGGATAAGACCGAATATGATTCGACCAGAATTTTTATTTTGACGGTAAAGTAAGATTGCGACAAAAAAAGAAATTAAAAAGATAACAGGAATGAAAATTTCTGTCGTCCCATTAATATAAAAGGGTAATGATACTAAAAGTAAATAGATACCAAGACAAATACTGAGGTATTTAATTTCAGGCAACGTTATTTTTTTGAGAGAATCAATGAAGAAGGCACTTCCAAGTGAAATGGGAACAAATAATAATAGAATCCAACGATTAGAAGGGGCTTGAAAACCATTAAACATCGCACCAAACATTGGGAATAGTAACATAATCAACCCAATTGAAAGACTCGTTGTCATTAGTGGGTAGTGTTTCCAATGGTAAAACAGATGGAATAATGCTAGAACAGCTAAACTACTAAAGCCAAATTTAACCCAGAAAGAAGATACTCCGCCAGCAAGTAATTGAGCAGGTAAATTAATGTAGTAATAAGCGGGGAAAGAGGTCAAACCATTTGCGAATAGACCACCTGACCGAGTTGAACTAAAGACCGCAAGAATTGACGGTAGCATGATAAAGGCAGAAATCAGTAAACTGATGACTGTACTGATTAAAAAAGTGCCCGCTGTTTTAAAGAAACTGAGATTTTTTCGATAATAATAAATGAAACGTAGTACTAAATATACAAAAGCACCGATGCCTAAGACTATGGCGAAGTAAAAGTTACTGATAAACATCCATGAAAAAGCAAAAATGAAGAAATGTGGTTTAAACCCTTGTAAAATTTTTTCTATTCCGACAATTATAAGTGGAAAAAGAATGAATGGTGTTAGGAAAAAAGGTTGCATTAGGGATGAATAAAGTGAAAAAGAAGTGAAGGTATAAATGATTGCCCCACCTAAGATCGCGCTATTCGTTAATTTAAAGTGTCTCGCAAAGAAGATAAATGATAGCCCCACGCAAAATAACCTCAAAATGAGTGTGAGCTGGTAAATAGTCACAACGGCACTTGAGGGAAATAATAGCGTAATATAGGCGAATACGTCTCCAATAACGTAATAAGCAAATGTTTGAAATTGATCTGCGCCAAGCCCTAATTTCCAAGACCACATTTGGAGTGGTTGAAAGGGATGGTTGATGAATTCACCAAGTAGTTGACGATAATTTTCTAATACAGGTAGATGCTGTTCAGCAGGATCATGACTTTGAATTAAAGAGTATCCAGCTAGTTTGTAAGTTCCAAAAATAAGAACAGCTAAAATTGCAAAAATGATAATGTAATAAAGATAGGTCATTTTTGATTTTTTTAGATCGAAACGAAACTTCTGCATAGCTGGAATCCCCCTATAATTAATCCTTTTTTGAACTGAAGACGTCTGATTCTTTAATAATATAGACGGGTCTGTTTTTGACTTCTAAGAAAATTTTACCTAAGTATTTACCAAGAATCCCAATACAAAACAATTGAATGCCACCCATCATTAAGATAACTGAAATCGTTGATGGCCAGCCAGCTGTTGGATCACCATAGAGTAACGCTCTAATAATAATAAAGATAATTGCAAAAAGAGAGCCAACAAATGATAGGAAACCAACAAATGTTGCAATTGAAAGAGGTACTTCTGAAAAGGCTATGATACCGTCTAATGAATATTTGAATAAGCCCCAGAAATTCCAACTTGTTTTACCAGCAACACGTTCTTGATTTGTGTATTCTAAGTATTCCGTATTAAAACCAACCCAACTGAAGATACCTTTTGAAAAACGATTGTATTCTGACATTGATAAGACAGCATCAACCATTTGACGGGTCATTAAGCGATAATCGCGGGCACCATTAACAATCTCAGTATCTGAGATGCGATTTATTAATTTGTAGAAAAGAGTAGCGAATGCAGAGCGAATCACAGGTTCACCTTGACGAGTTGTCCGACGTGTCCCCACACAGTCGTAGTCATTTTCTGGATCTTCTAAAATAGCTAACATCTTAGGCAAAAAGCTGGTTGGATCTTGTAAATCAACGTCCATAACAGTTACGTAATCGCCAGTCGCTTTTTGTAAGCCACAATATAAAGCAGCTTCTTTTCCAAAATTTCGTGAAAATGAAGCATAATGGACTGTTGCTGGATGATCTTTTTGTAATTGGCGCATTTCTTTGAGGCTGTTATCAGATGAACCATCATTAATAAACCAATATTCTAATCGGATATCTGGTAAATTGATAGACTCCTTTTCAACCGCATCAAAAAAAAGCGGAATAGATTCTTGTTCGTTGTAACATGGCACAACGATTGAAAGAACTTTGGTTGTCATAAATAAAGTGCCCCCTAGGATGAATTTACTGAATTTTATTTTATGATTTTTTGAAAATAAATAACTTACTAAAAATATAATTAATTAAAACGATGAAAATTTGATCAAATAACTTAACGAGTGATGCATCTAAGTGTAAAACAGAAACACCAATTGTCATAATTAATTGATCAATGACTAATGATAGAAGTCTAAAGCCAAAGAAAGATAAAACTTCACGTATTAAACCTGAAACATGAGTGTTCTTTGAGCCAAATACCCAAAGCTTATTAGTGACGAATGCAAAAACAACCGAAACAAACCATGCAATTACGTTTGCAAATTGATAATTTACACTAAGGTATGATTGGAAAACAACAAAAGTAACGATGTTAATTAGGGTTGTTAGACCACCAAAAATTAAATACGAAATTAGGGCATAATGTTTATGAAATAATTCATTTATTTTATTCATGACTAGTTTTCACTGCTAGTTACTTTATCAAATAGCTCTTTAGCAAAAGCTTCTAATTTAGTGATATCTTCTTCTTCAGGTGCTAAATCGATTTTTAGATTAGCTGAACCCTTTGTTGCGCCTGCTTCTTCGAAAGCTGAACCAAACTTATCAACAGCAGTTCCAAAAAACTCACCATAAAATGTATCGCCAGAACCGGCAACACCGAATAATTTACCGGTTAAATCAAGCTCCTGTAAGTCTTCATAAAAGTCCATGCCTTCATCAGGAAGTGAGCCTTCGTCATAAGTATAAGGAACGACAACGCTGATATCGAAGTTAGTTAAATCAGATGCATCTGATTGTGAGATTTCTTCCATCTCAACTGTTGCACCTAAATTTTCAAATGCTTCGGTAATAATGTCAGCGATGTCTTCATTATTACCTGTAATTGTTGCAAAAATAACTTTAGCTGAAACCAAACTAAATTCCTTCTTCCATATTAAAATAGTAGTTAAAGTATATCAGATAAAAAAACGATTGTGAAAGGAATTGAGTATCTCGTAACAAATTCTATACAATTGCGGTATAATAGTTGAGAAGAATTATTTATTATAGGAGGAAACAAATTAAATGATCACATTAAAATCAGAACGCGAAATTGAAGAAATGCGTGCTTCAGGTGCTATTATTGCAGGGATGCATAAGGGATTACGAGATATTATAAAACCAGGTATTTCTAGTTGGGAAATTGAAACTTTCTCACGTAAGTATATTGAAAGCCATGGTGGTGTTGCTGAACAAATTGGCTTTGAAGGCTATAAATATGCGACTTGTGTCAGCATTAATGATGAAATTTGTCATGCTTTCCCACGTAAAGGGTTAATTTTAAAAGATAATGATTTAGTTAAAGTAGATACAGTTGTTAGTTTACATGGCGCAATGAGCGATTCTTGTTGGAGTTATGTTGTTGGTGAATCTACACCAGAAATTGATAAATTAATGGCAGTAACGCATAAAGCCCTTTACTTAGGAATTGATCAAGCCGTTATTGGTAACCGTATTGGTGATATTGGTCATGCTATCCAAACTTATACTGAAGACCAAATGGGCTATGGTGATGTTCGCGAATACGTTGGACATGGCATTGGACCTACCATGCATGAAAGTCCTTCCGTACCTCATTATGGTCAAGCTGGTAAAGGATTACGTCTTAAAGAAGGGATGACAATTACTATTGAACCCATGATTAATATTGGCGGTTGGGAATCAGAAAGTGATGATCCTAACGGTTGGACAACAAGAACTGCTGACGGTAGTTTGTCGTGTCAATATGAACATGTTATTGTTATCACAAAAGATGGTCCTAAGATTTTAACCTCTCAAGATCCAGAATTTGATGCGAAATATTTATAAAATAGATAGCTACAATGAACTGCTAACTTAATTGTTTAGCAGTTTTTTTGTATAATGTAGCGGATTCATGATAGAATTGTAATATTCGTAGAGTTTGAGATAAATTAATGGGATTTTGTATATCGTATAAAGAAAAAAAGGAGAAGTTAATTATGAAAGTTAGAAAAGCAATTATACCTGCAGCAGGTTTGGGAACTAGATTTTTACCAGCAACAAAAGCAATGGCTAAAGAAATGTTACCTATCGTGGATAAACCAACGATACAGTACATTGTTGAAGAAGCTAAAGCAGCAGGGATTGAAGATATTTTAATTGTTACGGGTAAAGGGAAACGCCCAATTGAAGATCATTTTGATTCAGTACCTGAATTGGAAGCTAATCTTAAAGCTAAAGGTAAATTAGAACAATTAAAAATGGTTGAGCAAACAACTGATATTAATTTGTTCTTTATTCGCCAGTCACATCCTAGAGGTTTAGGGGATGCTGTTTTAATGGCTAAAGACTTTGTTGGTGATGAACCCTTTGTTGTTATGTTGGGTGATGATATCATGCAAGATAAGGTACCATTAACAAAACAATTGATGGATCGCTATGAAGAAACACATGCTTCAACATTGGCTGTAATGGAAGTCCCACATAAAGAAGTATCAAAATATGGGGTTATTGCACCACAAAGTGAAGTGTCAAAAGGGCTATATGATGTTGAAAAATTTGTTGAAAAACCAGCTGTTGATGAAGCACCAAGTGATTTAGCTATTATTGGTCGTTACTTGTTAACACCAGAAATCTTCGGGATGTTAGAAACACAAGAACCTGGTGAAGGTAATGAAGTCCAATTGACTGATGCTATTGATCGTTTAAATAAAGTGCAACGTGTATTCGCGCATGAATTTAAAGGTGATCGTTATGATGTTGGAAATAAATTCGGTTATTTAAAAACAAGTATTGATTTTGGTTTGAAACATCCAGAAGTTAAGGATGAACTTAGAGAATACATTAAAGAGTTATCTAAAAAATTATAATAAAATTAGAAGATTGGGCTGATTTTAAATGCTCAATCTATTTTTTTGTCTAAATGTGATACAATTTATTCTTATATAGATGTATTTCGCGGAGGAATCGTATGAAAAGTAAGTTCGTTCAGTTTATTAAAATATTTAAAACACAATTTATTAATGCCGATGTTAGTAATTCTTCGGTTATTATTGCGTACTATACGTTATTATCGATTTTTCCAGCAATTATTTTTATTGGTAATTTAATACCAATGCTTCATTTAAAGGTGTCCGTTATTTTAGAATATGTAAAAGTTGTGATGCCATCCGCGATATATAGCATTTTAGCACCGTTTATTGAATCGTTTCTGAAAAATGGAAATGGTGGATTATTGTCAATTGGTGCTGTCGTAACGTTATGGACGACAAGTAAGGGGATTAATGCATTGAAGAAAAGTTTCAACCATGCCTATAGTGTTGAAACGAAGCAAAATCCAATTGTTGGGCGAATTGTATCGTTTGTGTTAACGATTGGGTTAGTTATCTCCTTAGGTGCTATTATTTTGTTCTTTGGGTTCAGTCAAATAGTAGTTGAGGTGTTGACACCCATTTTACATTTGCCGGGAGAATTTTTAACTGTGATTACCACGGTTAAATGGCCTGTCGCCTTAATCGGTATTTTTATTATTATTTTATTACTTTATCGGATATTACCTAGTGCAAGACTTAGGTTCAGGGCAGTTTTACCAGGGGCAATTTTGACAACCATTGGGTGGATTTTATTGACCCAAGTATTTTCGATATACGTGCAGTATTTCGGTGGCGCTTTTAGTAGTTATGGTGCAATCGGAACAGTAATGATTATGTTATTCTGGCTGGATTTTGGGGCATGGATAATCATGCTAGGTGCTGTTCTTAATGCATCGATTGCTATTGTTCGACATGGTGAAGTTGAAGCACAATCTATTCAGCTAAATAGCTTATTTAAGCAATATAAAAGTCGATTTAGTAAGAAAAAATAAAATATTATAAATCGTTAGGGGAGGTAAGTTAATTGAAAAATAAGTCGATTAATTTAAAAAATCATGTCGGTGTATTTATTGTTATGTTTAGTGTGAGCTTGTTTTTAGTCTTACCTCAGATACTCGCACATAGTTTAGTTTTAGGTTCTGATTCTTTATTTCATTTTAATCGTATTTACGATATCTATATGCAATTTAAAACAGGCAATTTTAACTATTTCCAAACAAATTACGGGTTTCAACAAAGTGGTCGGATTATCAATGCTGTGTATGGGCCTGGATTTGCTTATCTGCTAGGTGGGTTGCTACTACTCGTACATAGTTGGTTTAATTTTCAGGTTATTTCTTCTTTTTTAATTTTCTTTATTAGTGGTTACTCAATGTATTTACTAGCTAAAGAAATAACTTCGACCAAAGATATCTCACTATTAATGGCTGTTCTTTTTATGGGTAGCTTGTGGATTGCGCGATGGTCAACTGAGCAAAATTTTATGGCTTGGGGTATCATGCTAGTGCCACTAGTTGTTTTAATGGGTGTTAAAATGATCAAAAATAACGCAGAAGGATTGCGAATTCTACCCTTAGCGTTAACCATGTCGGTAATGATACAGGTACATGTTTTAAGTGCCTTGATGTCGATTGGTGTCCTATTCGTTTTTTTTATAGTTGGTTTTATTCAAACGAATCAAAAATCGAAACTATTATTAACCTGTTTTTGGGCGGGGTTATTATCGTTAGTTCTGACATTTAATGTTTGGGGTGCCATGTTAGATGTTTTCGCAAACAATAAATTATACGCACCGCACGTTAATGTGATGATGTCCAATTCAACTATGAATTTATCGATGGGGGGGCCAACGCTTACTAAAATTGGTTTGGTTATGAGCTTCATATTTGTAGTACAAATTAGTTTATTGTTTATAAAACAAGCAAAATTTACGGTTACTAATAAAGTAGTAACTAGTTTAGGTTTAGTTTTCTTAGTCTTAACGTCAAAATTAGTTCCTTGGACGGATTTAGCCCAGGTTATCCCATCAATACAAAGTTTCTTGCAATACCCACGTCGCTTTGAAGGGTTCGCTGTAGTTTTATTATTAGCGGGTTTTAGTGCAACACTATCAAGTAGTTCATTTAAAAATTATCGGAAGTATATTGATCTATTCTTAATTGTTGGAGGTCTTGTTGTCGGAGTACAATCGTATTTAGAAATTCAAAAAAGTAATGAAGCATGGCATACTAATCAGTCGATAGTTTCTCCCAATAATGTTGATATCGCAGATAATACGAGTAACGAACAGATTACCAAAGCATTTATGAGTTCAAATCTAGATGATGGTTTAAAGTTGATTACCAAGGCATCGCCAGACTATTTACCTAATAATCGAGTATTAAGTGAACGTCCTTATCATGATTATCGATTAGACATGAAAAAAAATAAAGATGAAGTAAGTAAAACGATTAATAGTGAAGGAAAGTTAAGTCTGAGTTGGAACGCAACAAAAAAAGGAAATGAGATTTCTTTACCCGCGATAGTCTATAATAATTCAACTGTTCAATTAAATGGTAATAGCCTTGATCCTAAAAAAATGACCTTGTCAACTATGGGTAGTCCAACCGTTAAAGCAACTAAAATAGGTACAAATAGGTTAGTCATTGGTTATCATACGAAAATAATAACAAGAATTAGTTTAATCATCGTTCTAGCCACTTGGATAATTAGTTGCGTTAGTGCTGTTTTTATAAAAATCACTGATTATAAAAAAGAAATTAAGTTATGATATAGTTTTAACAAGTAATAGGGACTTCAAAAAGAGAACATAATTAATGATGTTCTTTTTCTGTATTAAAAATGAAATATAATACTTTTAAATATAACGTATAATTAAAAGTGTAGAGCACTACAACTTTGAAAGCGTGGTCAAAATGTTTAGAATATCATATCAGTTGACAATAAGATTAAACAATGATTAGACAAACGATTTTAAGTTTCATTTAAGTCTGGTAACATGTATAATAAATTATTGTGTCATTGTATACATCTAAAAAATTTAGGGGTAATTAATTATGAGTGAAGATAATATTAAACACCAAGGTAGCCACAAGAAGCATCATCATAAAAAGAAAAAAATGAGTACACTGAAAAAATGGGGGATTGGTGTCGGAATCGTCGTTGCCGCACTATTGGTTATTGGTGGTGTGTTGATGGCGAAGGTTTATCTAGATGCAAAAGACGTTGTAGATAATACATATCAAAAAGTAAATGTTAAAAGTAAACGAACAACCGGGAGTGTCTCTCTTGATAAAGAGGCGCCTTTCTCAGTTTTAATTTTGGGTGTTGATACGGGCGAAGATGGGAGAACAGATCAAGGTCGATCGGATACAATGATGGTTGCGACAATTAATCCTAAAACAAACTTGACGACATTAACGAGTTTACCTCGTGATACGAAGATTCCGATTACAGGTCACGGGACAGATAATAAATTAAATGCTGCATATGCTTATGGGGATGTTTCCTTAGCGATGGATACTATTCAAAACTATTTAAATATTCCAATTGATTACTATGTTCAGATGAATATGAAGGGCCTGGAAGAATTAACGGGTGCCGTTGGTCCAATTACGGTCAATAATCCATTTGCTTTTTCAGCGGGAAGGCATCAATACGTAAAAGGTGATATTGAGTTAACTGAAAGTAATGTTTTAGACTTTTCTAGAATGAGACATTCTGATCCTAATGGTGATTACGGGCGTCAAAAAAGACAACGCTCGGTTGTGACTGAATTAGGTAAAAAAATAGCTTCTATTGATGGTGTCACAAATTATCAAGCAATTTTGAGTGTACTTGAGAGCAATATGAAAACAAATTTGAAATTTTCTGATATGAAAAAAATAGTGACTCAGTATCGTAGTGCTATAGGCACAATTAAAGATGTTCAACTTCAAGGACAATCACAAATGATAAATGGTGTGTCGTATGAAGTTGTTCCATCAGCACAAGTAACGAAAGTATCCAACATGATCAGAAAACAATTAGACTTAGACTAGGAGAATTATATCAATGGAAGAGACAATCAATCTTGAACAAGTTTTTAGCATTTTAAAGAAACATCTTAAATTAATTATTGGGTTAATAATTGCGGGGGCACTATTAGCATTTTTTGTAACCATGTTCTTTATGACGCCAAAATATAACTCGACTGTTCAAATATTAGTTAATAGAACAGAAACTGCCAATAATGTAGGGGCTGCTTACAATACACAGCAAGCAGATGTCCAAATGATTAATACGTATAAAGACATTATTCAAAATAAAATTGTACTAGATCCTGTGAGAAAAGAAATTGCTAAAAAAGATAATTTCGTTGGTACGAGTGATGATTTAAAAAATCAGATAAGTATATCAAATCAAGAAAATTCACAGGTTTTTAGTGTAACTGTTAAAGATACTAATGCATATCGCGCGGCTGATATTGCAAACTCTGTTGCTGATACGTTTAAAAATAAAATAAAAAAAGTGATGAAAGTTAATAATGTAACAATTGTTGCTGATGCAGTTGCAAAACCTAATGCAGTATCACCTAATAAAAAGATGAATGTATTAATAGGTCTGTTACTAGGGGGGCTTATCGGAATTGGGATTGCATTCGCAATAGAACTTTTTGATAAAACAGTTAAAAACGCTGATTTTTTGACAGATCTTGGTCTTTCAAACTTAGGTATGATTAACCATATTGACGAAACTAATAAGAGTCAAGGACTTTTTGGACAATCAACACCAAGAAAAAGAAAGCATACTAATTAAAATAGATAAGGGGTTATTGAATGATGAGTTTATTAAAAAAAGATAAAAAGTTATCAACTGATAGTATTGATAACGGTGTTGGATTAATTACTGTTACTCAACCAACATCAACGATTGCAGAACAATTTAGGACTGTACGTACGAATATCCAATTTTCAAGTGTTGATAAAGAAATGAAAGTTATTATGGCGACATCATCAGGTCCATCAGAAGGCAAGTCAACAGTTATAACTAATCTTGCTGTAACATATGCTAATCAAGGACTGAAAGTATTGTTAATTGATGCCGATATGCGTAGACCAACTGCGCATCAAACTTTTGGTTTGAGTAATGAAACCGGGCTTACAAATTGTTTGACTGAAAAAAGTATTGATGTTGCAAAAGCAGTTGAAGAAACACCAATTGAAAATTTATATGTTATGCCTGCAGGTCCTACTCCACCGAACCCTTCAGAATTATTGAATACAAAACGGATGGATTCTTTAATTACAGCTGTCGCTGAACAAATGGATATGGTTATCATCGATACACCACCATTAATTTCTGTAACAGATGCACAAATTGTTGCAACAAAAGTTGATGGTACAATTTTAGTTGTGAGACAAGGTGTGGCAAATAAAGGTGCCGTTTTGAAAGCAAAAGAATTATTAGATACCGTTCATGCAAGAATCATTGGGACGATTTTGAATGATGTTTCAGGTAGTGATGAGTCAGGTTATTATGGTGGGTATTATGGCTATTATAAATAATAATTAAGTAGACGTAGGATAATTTAAGGAAGCAGGGATTATAGGTGACTAGGAAAAGTAAACAGGTTGTTTTAACTGGATTGGATAGTTTGATTTGGGTAGTTTCAATTTCATTATCGAGGTTATTTTTAGGGCCGTATATTAGTTTTAGTAACTCTGATTTATTGGAATTTGGGTGTATATGTTTGATTTTATACCTAATAATTGGATACTCATTAAACCTCTTTTCTAAAATTAATAGGTATGCTAGCTTTAAAGAAATAATTGCAATTTTTATTGCAATAACAATTACAGCAGTTATTAGTAATATTAGTTATTTTTTCATAAGTTCAAATTATAGTATTCGTTTTGGAATATTAACTTATTTACTGGCCCTCCTTTTTATTGGTGGCAGCCGATTTGCATGGCGCTATCTTGTTGAAAATATCTTTAATAATGAAGAATCAGAAACATTAATTACAACATTAATAGTCGGTGCAGGGGATGGCGCAGAAGCTTTAATGGAAAGAATACAAAGAGATAATGCCGACTTGAATGTTATTGGATACGTCGATAATGATATTCAAAAACAAAAAATGTGGATGATGGGTAAGAAAGTTTTGGGAACTTTCCAAGAAATTCCAATGATTGTCGAAGAATACGATGTTGAACAGGTCTCAATTGCTATTCCTTCATTAAGTCCCCATAATTACGAGGACTTGTTAGATATTTTAAATCCTCTAAAAGTTAAAATTAATCGCATGTCAAGTTTTGAAGATATGTTAGAAGACAATAGTGATTCTAGAAAAATGCATGAGATTGACGTTGTTGATTTACTGGGTCGACAAGAGATTAAACTTGATATGGCTAAGATTGAAAGCAAAATATATGGTAAAACAATTTTAGTTACAGGAGCGGGTGGCTCTATTGGTTCAGAAATTTGTCGACAGGTTAGCAAATTTGGTCCTAAACGACTAATTTTACTAGGACATGGAGAAAATTCAATTTATTTGATTCATCAAGAATTAAAAAATCTTTATGCTGGGAAAATTGAAATTGTGCCGATTATTGCGGATGTTCAAGACCGGGCACATATTTTTGACTTAATGGCACAATATAAACCAGAAATAGTCTATCATGCTGCAGCACACAAACATGTACCATTAATGGAAGCTAACCCAACTGAAGCCATTAAAAATAATGTTTATGGTACGAAAAATGTTGCTGAAGCTGCTAAGTCTGCAAATGTGAAATCATTTGTAATGATTTCAACTGATAAAGCAGTAAATCCGCCTAATATTATGGGGGCAACGAAACGTCTCGCTGAAATGATTGTAACTAGTTTGAATGAACCAGGTCATACAAAATTCGCCGTTGTTCGTTTTGGTAATGTTCTTGGTAGCCGTGGTAGTGTTGTACCACTGTTTAAGAAACAGATAGCTAAAGGTGGACCAGTTACTGTTACTGATCTTAGAATGACAAGATTCTTTATGACAATTCCTGAAGCTAGCCGTTTAGTGATTCAAGCGGGGACGCTATCTAAAGGTGGAGAACTATTTATCTTAGATATGGGTAAACCGGTTAAAATTGTTGATTTAGCACGAAAAATGATTAAATTAAGTGGATATACTGAAAACGATATTGATATTGTTGAGTCAGGTATGAGACCTGGAGAGAAACTGTATGAAGAATTATTAGTAAGTAGTGAAAAACAGCAAGAGCAAGTATTTGAAAAAATTTTCTTGGGTAAAGTAACACCATACAAGATTGATGAAATTATGAGTTTTGTTAAGAGTGTAGAGCCGTTAACTGGTACTGCTTTGAAAAAAGAAGTTATTAGATATGCACATACTCATAATGGTGAACCCTCAATTGATTCGGAAGGTATGCGTTAATGTATAAAAAATATTTTAAAAGAACAATTGATTTTGTTATTTCTTTAGTAGGCCTTGTACTTTTATCGCCTATTTTTTTAATTATCGCAATTATTGTTAAAGTCGATTCGAAAGGCCCTATTTTCTTTGTACAAAAGCGGGTAAGTATTAATAAAACCTACTTTGGTATTTTAAAATTTAGGACGATGAGAACTGATACACCTGATGTACCTACTCACTTATTGAAAGATCCGGATGCTTTCATTACTCGCTCGGGTAAAATTTTACGAAAAACGAGTCTTGACGAATTACCACAAATTATTAATATTTTAACAGGTAAGATGAGTATCGTTGGTCCTCGACCAGCACTTTGGAGTCAAGAAGATTTAATTAACGAACGTGAAAAGTACGGCGCTAATAACGTTTACCCAGGGTTAACTGGATTAGCACAAATTAGTGGGAGAGATGAATTATCTATTGCTGAGAAATCAAAAATTGATGGTGATTACGTGCAACTTTTATCTTTTTCAGAAGATTTAAAAATTTTTTTTGGAACAATTACATCAGTTTTAAAGAGTGATGGTGTAAAGGAAGGTAAGAGTGATGACTAAACGAGTTTTGATAACCGGTGCACATAGTTATATTGGAGGGGCATTTAAAAGCTGGATTAATAAATCAGAATCGGAAGATATATCAGTTGATATGATGAGCGTTCGAGATGATAAATGGAGAGGAAAAAATTTTGGTCTATATGATGTAGTACTTAATGTTGCGGGTATTGCACATGTATCTTCGGATCCGAGTATGGAGGATCAATATTATAAAGTAAATAGAGATCTCGCAATTAATTTGGCTAAAAAAGCTAAATCTGAGGGAGTGAAACAATTTATTTTTTTATCAAGTATGATAGTATATGGTGAAAAAAATGGACTACAAAATACTAATATAATTACTCGAGAGACAATAATGAACCCAATTGATTTTTATGGTGATAGTAAGCTACAGGCAGATGTAGAAATTCAAAAATTAGCAGACGATAACTTTAAAACGGTTGTTATCAGAACTCCGATGGTTTACGGACCGAATAGTAAGGGTAATTTTCCAAGGCTACTGAAGTTAGCTGAGAAATCCCTGATTTTCCCAAGTATTAACAATGAACGAAGTATGATTTATGTAGATGTATTAACAGAATTTATCAAACAGATAATTATTAATGATGCATCAGGCCTTTATTTCCCTCAAAATAAAGAATATGTTTCTACAAGCGATGTAATCAAAGTAACAAGGAAATTATTAAGAAAGAAAGTATACTTTATCTCTATTTTTAATCCGCTTATTTCTCTATTATCAAGGAAGTTTCGTGTTTTTAATAAAATATATGGTAGTAAAGTTTATGATAAAAAAATTAGCGAGTGCTCTTTCGAATATACATTAGGACTTACATTAGAAAATACGATAACGAAAATTTTAATGGAGGATAAGAAATGAAAAAAGTTTTAATCGTTGCGTCGGTTGCTTCAATGATTGAACAATTTAATATGGATAATATCAGAATATTACAAGAATTAGGATATAATGTGGAAGTTGCAACTAACTTTTATTCCGCTGGAACTATACCAGATGATATGGCTAATTCCTTAAAAAAGAAGCTTGAAGGAAAAAATATAATTTGTCATCAAATTGACTTTTTAAGAGGAATTGGTTCAATAAAAGCAAATAAAAAAGCATATAATCAGCTTGAAAAATTAGCAAGTACAACTACCTATAATTTTGTGCATTGCCATTCACCGATGGGAAGTGTATTAACTAGATTAGTTTTTAAAAATAATAAAGAAACTAAAATTGTTTATACGGCACATGGCTTTCAGTTCTTTAAGGGCGGGCCGAAAAAAGATTGGATATTATTTTATCCTATAGAACGTTACTTATCTAAATATACGGATATTTTAATAACAATCAACAATGAAGATTACTCAATTGGAAAATCTTTTGGTATAAAAGAAGTTTTACATGTGCCTGGCGTTGGAATAAAATGGGAACAATTACGAGAACAATCAACTAATATCGATGAATTGAAAACTGATTTAAAGATAAGTAAGAATAGTAAAGTGATGATTTCTGTAGGTGAATTATCTAAGCGGAAAAATCATATTGTGGGAATAGAAGCAGTAAATAAATTGAAAGATAAAATTGATATTACATATATTATATGCGGTGTTGGAGATCAAAGAGATTTATTAGAAAAAAAAGTGAAAGAGTATGGATTAGAAGAAAAGATTATTTTTACAGGTTATTCTGAAAATATTAAACAATATTTAGATATAGCAGATTTTTCTCTTTTTCCATCTAAACGAGAAGGATTAGGACTAGCGGGATTAGAAGCTATGGCTACTGGTCTTCCATTAGTAAGTACTTACTTAGGGGGGATCAAAGATTACACAGAAAATGGTATCAGCGGGTGTGTAGTGGATGATCCTACTGATATTTCCCAGTTTGTGAAAGCTATAGAAAATTTACTAGGCATCAATGATAAAGAATACGAAAAAATTGTTAAAAACAATATTGAAGTATCAAAAAAATATAGTATTAAGAATGTAAATGAAATTATGTATAGTTTATATTCTAAAATTTAAATTATGCGATGTTGTCTATAAATTGAAAGGATTCGCAATGATTAAAAACACAAAAATAGTATTGATAGCTATATATTTTGGAGAATTACCAAATTATTTTGATTTATGGTTAAAATCAGCGGAATATAATAATGAGATAGATTTTCTAATATATACTGATCAAAATATATCTACAACCATACCGAATGTTAAAATAAAAATAGTCAACTTTAAAGATATTCAAGCGAAAATAAGATCACATTATACATTTCCTATAAAAATTAATAATCCGTATAAGTTGAATGACTACAAACCGGCTTACGGTGAAATATTTGAGGAAGACATCTCGGGATATGATTGGTGGGGATTTGTGGATATTGATACTATATTTGGAGATTTAAAAAAATTTTTATCTGAGGATATACTAAAAAAATATGACAAAATAAATACTCGTGGACATTTTCAAATGTATAGAAATAATAATCAAATTAATAATGCATATAAAATTGATCATCATAAAAAAGGGACGTACAATTATAAGCAGGCATTTACAACTGATGACGCAACTCACTTTGATGAAATTTGGGGAACTGCAAAATTTATGCCCGACACAGATATGAGAATATATGATCCATATAAAGAAAAGGTCTATTATGCTGATATTTGGGTAAAAGCATTTCGATTTATAACACTTGATATTTCTGAGGGAAAACAATATCAAGTGTTTAGATGGCATGATGGGGAACTAGTAATGAATTATATTGATAACGGAAAAATTAAAACTAAAAAGATAGAATATATTCATTTACAAAAAAGAAAAATGCAAGTTGATGTTGAAATATCAAATGATGACCATAGCTTTTTAATTGTACCTAATAAGTTTATAACAGATGAAAAGTTGTCTATTGAAAATATAAAGAAATATAATGAAGGAAAATGGCCTAATGGTATCCGCAGATATTTCCAATATTATATTAAGCAATTATTTAATGGGGAGCTTAAGGCTAGAATACGAAGAATTTGGCTCTAAATATAAGATTGAAAATAGATTAACACTTTTTATCTGAATATTAAAATCACTAATAAATATTAAGGAGAACTTAGTCATGAGTGATAATTTTAAAATTGATTTTGTAGTGACATGGGTTGATGGAAATGATGATATCTGGCGGAATAAAAAAAATAAGTACGCGGGAAACAAAAATTTAAATGCGGATGAACGTTTCAGAGATTATGATATTTTTAAATGGTGGTTTGAAGGTGTAAAAAAATTTGCACCATGGGTAAACCATATTTTTTTAATTACCGACAAACAAGTTCCGAAGTTTCCATTGGACATGAAAAATCTAACAATTGTTGATCATTCTGATTTTATTCCTGAAGAATATTTACCTACTTTTAATTCGAATGTCATTGAAATGAATATTCCAAGAATTAAAAATTTATCGGAACATTTTATCGTATTTAATGACGATACGTTTATAACTAACAAGGTAGATCCAACAGATTTCTTTTCTCAAGATGGGACTCCTAAGGATGTAGGATTAATGGGACTTATTCAACCGTCGGAAGAATTTTCGTTAATACCTTTTAATAATATACTTATTATTAATAAGTGGTTCTCAAAAAATAATATTTTGAAGAAGAATTTCTTTAAAATATTTAATTGGCAATACGGGTTTCAAAATGTAAGAAATTTCTTAGTTTTACCATATAGGTCTGTTCTGGGATGGTATGAACCGCATTTGCCTAGTAGTTTATTGAAAAGTACATTTAAAGAAATATATCAAAAAGAACCAGCTTTGTTAGCCGAACTTAGTAAAAATCGTTTTCGTACTAGAAATGATGTAAATATTTGGTTGGCACGCGATTGGCAACTTTCAAAAGGGAATTTTGAACCACGTAGATTTTCGTTTGGAAAGTTTGAGAAGTTGCCAGAAGATGGAGATTTTTCAAAAATAAAGCGCGCCTTAAAATCCAAGGCAAAAATAGTTGTTATAAACGACATATCGTTACCATTGGAGAGCCTTTCAGAAACGAAAGAACAATTAAGAAAAATATTCGCTGAACACTTTAGCTAATTAGGAGGATCTAATTATGAGTGACGTTGCAATTTTAATGGCTACCTACAATGGTGAAAAATTTTTAATGGAGCAAATTGAAAGTATTAAGAATCAATCATATGGGAATTGGCACCTATTTATTAGAGATGATTTTTCGAAAGATAATACCAGTAAAATTTTAGATAATTTTAAAAGAGATCCTAAAATAACGATACTAGATAGCTCGCTAAATATTAATGAAAAGGGCCAATTAGGAAATTTTGAAATTTTAATGAATAACGTTCCAGACCAGTATGAATATGTTATGTTCTCAGATCAGGATGATGTATGGTATACAAATAAAATTGAGATATCATTAAATGAAATTAGACACCTGCCTAACGAAAAAGTACTGCCTAAGCTTGTATATACGAATTATGACGAGTTTTTTGAAGTAGTGGGGGACGGAAGTGTGAACTACAGTGGTGTAGAAAAGAAAAATAAACCAACATATCAACGTATTTTTCTACATAACTGGTTAATGGGTAATACGATGATTATTAATCGTAACTTATTAGAAATTTCAAAAAACATCCCGATAGAAGCAG
Source organism: Dellaglioa sp. CoH-56-MRSF-10 (assembly GCF_056782175.1). The sequence goes on along the minus strand of NZ_JBXAYF010000003.1, from coordinate 166,412 downwards.
TTAATCATGATGCATGGCTTGCATTAGTTGCTGGATTATATGATGGGATTGGATATATAGATAGTGCGACTGATGGTCATAGAATGCATTCATTTAATATTACAAGAGGTGCCGATGCACATAAAAAAAGTACAATTATAAAAAGTAAGTTAATTGATTTAAAAAAATATAAAGTTAAATTTGATCGATTTTCCAAATTGGTTAATGAATTAGAACTACAATTTTCAAATTCGCCTATTAAAATAAAAAAAAGAATTACTATGTTGAAATATTTTGTAGAAAAGAAGGGTATCGAAGCCATAATATTTGGCAAAAAGAATGGTTTTTTTACCAATATTCACGGTCACAATACCTTACTCTATTTGGAGGAAATATTAAGGTTATTCAAAAAATAATGTTAGTATTTACATAAAATTTAATTAAAAATGGAATACAGCATAAGCAAATTTCATTAATTGTTTAAGAAATGACTATCTAGGAGTTTATATGACATATTTATTTGCAATAGTAACCAATTTCTTTTTGGATCATGTTCATGGTAAAAAAAATAATATCATTCCGTTCATTGGAATCGGAATATTAGCATGGCTAGCGGGTGCTGCTAGTAAGATGACGACGACCGATTATCCTAGTTATCTTATTAATTATGATAATAGTTCTTTAGCACCATATAATCACCAATTTGAGTGGGGCTATATGTGGCTTTCTCGAATTTTTGCGGCAAACGGAGTGACATATGCTGATTTTAGATTAATATTATTTATTGTTAGTTTTATTATTTTGACAGTTGCAATATTAAGATTTACAAAGAATTTAGGATCTTTTGTTTGGGTTTTTGCAATTTTTCCTTTTTTTAATGAGGCAACACAGGCACGTAATTTTTTTATGATTTCTATTGCTCTATTAGGGCTAAGTTTTTTACAGAAAAAAAATGTAAAAAATATTATTATTGCCATCGGATTAATCTTATTGAGCGCATCAATGCATTCATCTGGATATATATTTTTAATAATAATTCCCTTAAGCTTTTTGAGCGAAAAATATGTGAAAATTTTTGTACAATTAATTATTGGTTTTTTTGTAATTTTAACAATTGTACAATTTATTCCAGGTTTAAGTGGTTTATTGAAAAATATAATAACGAAAGTTTCATTGCATTCATCTAGGACACAATTGTTTGATAAACTGAACACAAGTTATGCTGCTGGTTCATCAAAAATAATGCTTATAGAAATAGCTTTATCATATTTTTCAATGTTAGGACTTGGATATTATTTTTTGAAAATTAATAGCCTATCAACTGAGATTAAAAATAAATTGAAATTGTTATTCTTAATTTCGTTAACTGGTCTTGTAGCACTCCCATTTTTAGTTATGTCGATACAATATCAACGGTTCCAACGTAACTCTTTCGCACCAATTATAATTGCATACGCGCTAATTAGGGAGCATAAAGATGAGATTGATAGTAGAATATTATTAAAGATTGATTTAATGATGGTGGGGATACTCTTATTAGCTGTTATAGCGTTTTATGGAGTGTTAGTACCACAAGAATTTGTTGACAGTATTCCATATTTAGTACATTGGAAATCGCTTTAGCATTGTCGTTTAAAGAAAAGTAATTAAGGAGTAAATTTTTGAAAAATATAGCTGTGATTATGTCAACGTATAATGGCGAAAAGTACGTCGAGGAACAATTAAATAGTATTATTGAGCAAAAATATAAAAATGAAGATAACATACAGATTTATGTTAGAGATGATGGTTCAACAGATAATACAATAGATATTTTAAAAAGATACGAAAATAAAAATTTGTTAAAAATAATTTATTCAAGCGGAAATATGGGTGTTAAACGTTCCTTTTTTGAATTACTTAGGGTTGTCGATGCTGATTACTATTTTTTTTCTGATCAAGATGATGTTTGGGTTTCAGATAAAATAATGCAATTTATGGATAAATTTGATTTGTTAGACAATAAAATAACACAAGCTATATTTTCAGATCTTATGATTGCTGATAAAAAGGCTGTTTCAACAAATATTAAAATGTCTAAAATGTTAGTAGGCGAAAATTATAATCATTCATTGAATGATTTATTATTCAATTTTAAAGTAACCGGAGCGGCATTAGCAATTAATAAGAAACTAAGAGATGAAGTACTTATGTTAACAGATGAAGATATTGAAAATGTAACAATGCATGATTCAATTATTGCTAAAATCAGCTCAGCAAGTGGGAATTTAACGTACATTGATAAAGTAACGGTTTACTATAGACAACATGAAAATAACGTCATCGGAATTGGTAAGAGTAATGTACACTTGTATGAAGTTTTTCGTAGATTAAAAATAAGATATAAACAATTAGGTCGGATTAAAAAGGAAAATATTGTTCTGTATGAAAGATTTTCTAATATCATTAAAAATGATACTGAAAAAAAAATGCTAGAAGATACATATAAGTTTTATGATACAAAGAATATCTTTAAAAGATATTCTTTGTATCATAAATTTCATAGTTTAATTAATACAACAGCACAAAGAATAATTATATGGTTTGTTTAATAGAGAGTGATTAGGTGGTTACTATCAATTTAATAAAAAAAAGTTTTAGGCGTAATTTTATTACGGCATATAATATGATAAAGTATATGAAAAATAAGATGAACTACGGAAATAAAAGGTATAAACAAGTAAAAATAATTGAAGAAAAAACTGATTTTATTAATAGCGTGTCATTAGTGGCAATTATTAAAAATGAAGCACTATACGTTCAAGAATGGATTGAATATCATAAAATTATTGGTATATCAAAATTTTATATTTATGATAACGAATCTACTGATAATTTAAAAGAAATTTTAGAACCGTATATTAAAAGTAAAGTGGTTGAATATATCTATTTTCCGGGTGATAAGCAACAAATACCAGCATATCTGGATGCTGTCGAGCGCTGTAAGACAGAAACAAAATGGCTATTAACACTAGATTTAGATGAATATTTAGTATTAATTGATGAAAAAAATATTGATTCTTTTTTAAATGAATTTAGTGAAAACGTTGCTCAAATTGAAATTGGTTGGGTGATGTTCGGCTCATCTAATTTGATTAAAAAATCAAATGGATTAGTTACTGAGACATTTTTAAATAGATCAAAAAATGATATTATTTTAGATTCAAAACCTATCGTAAATCCTAGATTAGTAATTGATATGAGAATACCACATTGGTATGATGTGGCCGGTAAAACGACTGATGAAAACGGAAATAGGTTATGGGGATATCCATGGACAAATGAAAAAAGACCTAAAATTGTATCAAGGGAACACGTGAGGGTTAATCATTACTATGCAAAATCACTTGAAGAATTCGAGAATAAAGTAAAAAGAGGATATGCTGATCAAAGTAATGATATAAAAGAACGTAGTTATCTTGATTTTAAGAAGCACGATATTAATGATGTCTATGATAACGGCATGTTAAAGTACACGGATAAAATTAAAACAGAAATTAAACGTGTACAAGAACTTAACAGATGAGGGTAAGTGTGATGTATGAATAATAATTCTCGAACTGGTATAGCAGCTAAAAATACATCAATCGCTGCACTATCGCAAGTAATAATGTTAGTTTTGAAGTTTGCATTGCAGACAGTATTTATTAAAACTCTTGGTGCCGATTACATGGGAATCAATGGGCTATATGCTAATGTGTTGAGTTTTCTATCCTTTGCTGAATTAGGGATTGGTGGGGCGATAACGTACTCACTGTACGATCCTCTTGCTACTAGTAATCATGGTGAAATTGCTGGTGTCATGAATTTATTTAGAAAAGTGTATAATGTGATTGGTATCGTAATTTTGATTATGGGTTTAGCATTTACTCCATTTATAACTATTTTAATGAAGGGCGGTAGTCCTGTACCATTTCCGCGAGTTATGTTTGTACTATTTTTATTAAATACGGTTGTTAGTTACTTTTTTACGTATAAACGTTCCTTATTAATTGCAAATCAAGAAGGATATAAGGATAGTTTAAATAGATTAATTTTTACGATAATGCAGACAGTATTACAAATTATCTTTTTACTTTTATTTAGACAATATGTTTGGTACTTAGTAATCCAAATAATTATAACATTGTTATCTAACTTGAGAATTTCAAAACTTGTTGATAGGGAATTTGAATTTCTTTCCGAAATGAAAACTGTTAAAGTAAATCCTAAAGTCATCAACTATATGAAGAAAAATATATTTGGGACTGTTTCTTCAAAAATTGGTACTATATTAGTTTTTGGAACGGATAATATATTAATATCGGCATTTTTAGGCGTTAGATTAGTAGGAATATATTCTAATTATATGCTGATTGTAAATAGTATTTCCAGTGTGTTGACACAAAGTATCTCTGCTGTCACAGCTGGATTAGGTAATCTAGGAGTAACGGAGGATGAAGATTATCAAGAAGTTGTGTTTTATCGTTATATGTATATAAATGCCGGTATTACATCAGTTATTGCTATAACGTTATACGCAGTTATTGAATCTTTTATTAAATTTTGGATAGGATCAAATTACGTCTTATCGAACTTTACCGTGTTACTTATTGTTATAAATTTTGTACTTGTTCAATTTAGACAGACTGTATTAAATTTTATTGGTGCACGTGGATTATTTTGGCCAATGAGATATAAATCACTACTTGAAGCTGTAGTTAATATGATAGTTTCAATTCTTTTGTTAATGACAACAAATCTCGGCATTAATGGTATATTAATTGGTACAATAGTAAGTAATATTGGAATTAATTTATGGTGGGAACCACTTATCTTATTCAAATATGGATTCAAACGTAGTATGAAAAAATATTATCTTAAATATTTTGGTTATATGGGAATAATTGGAATAGAATTAGGAATAATTTCGTATTTACTAAAAATTATTGTAATTCAAGGGATTTTCAGTATTTTGATAGCATCTGCTGTTGTATTTATTCTAGCAAGTACATTATTCTATTTCTTATTTATTAGATATGACGAAACAAATTATGTTAAAAAATTGGTTTTAAGAAGGATATTAAATAAATAATGATTTTTATTTTTAAAAGCTGTGTTAAGTAGTTATTGTAGCTACCATTTACAAAAATTAATTAGAATATTTTAGGAGGAAAAGTGTATGAAGGGAATAGTTTTAGCCGGAGGTAGTGGGACTCGTTTATATCCATTGACACGTGCATCAAGTAAACAGCTGATGCCGATTTATGATAAACCAATGATCTATTATCCAATATCAACATTAATGTTGGCAGGTATCAAGGATATTCTAATTATTTCTACTCCTGAAGATACGCCACGTTTTCAAGAATTATTGGGCAACGGTTCTGAATTAGGCATTAATTTAGAGTATGCCGTTCAACCTACACCAGATGGATTAGCAGAAGCATTCATTATTGGTGCTGATTTCATTGGTAATGATAGCGTTGCGCTCATCTTAGGTGATAATATTTATTATGGTCCAGGTATGACTAAGATGCTTGAACGGGCTGCAAATCAAACTGAGGGGGCTACCGTATTTGGTTATCAAGTGCGTGATCCCGAGCGTTTTGGTGTTGTTGAATTTGATGAGAGCCATAAAGCAATTTCGATTGTTGAAAAACCGGATCACCCTAAAAGTAATTTTGCAGTAACAGGCTTATACTTTTATGATAATTCAGTTGTTGATATAGCAAAAAATATTAAGCCGTCACCACGTGGCGAACTTGAAATTACGGATGTTAACAAGGTCTATCTTGAAAAAGGAAGACTACATGTTGAAATTATGGGACGTGGATTTGCTTGGCTTGATACAGGGACACATGCAAGTTTACTTGAAGCAGGGCAGTTTATTGAAACTGTTCAAAGAATGCAAAATATGCAAGTAGCTAATTTAGAGGAAATCGCCTATCGAATGGGTTATATTTCACGCGAACAATTAATTGATCTAGCACAACCACTCAAAAAAAATGATTATGGACAGTACATGTTACGTATCGCAGAAGAAGAGGATAAAAAGTAATGGGTAAATTAAAAGTATCAACAACAAAGTTACAAGATGTTAAGATTATTGAACCAGCAGTATTTGGTGATAATCGCGGCTTTTTTACGGAGTCATATTCAGACAAAGATTTCAAAGAAGCTGGAATAGATATTGATTTTATCCAAGATAATCATTCATTATCAACACAAGCTGGCGTTTTAAGAGGACTTCATTTTCAACGTGGAGAAGCTGCACAAACTAAATTAATTCGGGTCGTGACAGGGGCAGTACTAGATGTTATTGTCGATGTTCGAAAAGGTTCACCTACTTATAAACAGTGGGAAGGATATATTCTTTCTGCAAGTAACCATCGCCAATTATTAGTTCCTAAAGGGTATGCCCATGGATTTGTAACATTAACAGATGATGTTAATTTCCTTTATAAATGTGATGGTTACTACAATGCAGCAGCAGATGGTGGGATTTCATTTAAAACTCCTGAACTAAATATTGATTGGCCTATTGATTTTGACCAAGCAATTACATCTGAAAAAGATGCTGCACAACCAACGTTTACAGAGTTTGAAAAAGACAATCCGTTTGTGTATGGAGAAATCTAAATAGGAGAGGTGTTTTTAAATGAAAAATATTATTGTAACAGGTGGGGCCGGATTTATTGGTTCTAATTTTGTCCATTATGTGGTTAATAACCACCCAGATGTTCACATTACCGTGTTAGATAAATTAACTTATGCAGGAAATAAAGAAAATTTAGCTGGACTACCTGCTGATCGTGTTGAGCTAGTAGTGGGAGATATTACTGACGCTAAACTAGTTGATGAACTTGTTAGCAAAACAGATGCGGTAGTACATTACGCTGCAGAAAGTCACAATGATAATTCTTTAAAAGATCCATCACCTTTTATTCAAACTAATATTATCGGAACATATACATTGCTAGAAGCTTGTCGTAAATACAATGTCCGCTACCATCATGTTTCAACTGATGAAGTGTATGGAGACTTACCATTACGCGAAGATTTACCCGGTCATGGGGAAGGTGAAGGTGAAAAATTCACACCTGAAACACGTTATAATCCAAGCAGTCCATATTCATCAACAAAGGCTGGATCAGATTTATTAGTTCGTGCATGGGTGCGTTCATTCAATTTACAGGCAACAATTTCAAATTGTTCCAATAATTATGGACCATACCAACATATTGAGAAGTTTATTCCAAGACAGATTACTAATGTTTTGAGTGGAATCCGGCCTAAGTTATATGGTTCTGGTAAAAATGTTCGCGATTGGATTCATACTAATGATCATTCAAGTGCTGTCTGGGCTATTTTAAATAAGGGTCGTATTGGTGAAACTTATTTGATTGGTGCGGATGGTGAACAAGATAATAAGGCTGTTTTGGAGTTGATTTTAGAATTAATGGGTCAACCTAAAGATGCTTATGATGTCGTTAAAGATCGCCCAGGACACGATTTACGATATGCTATTGATTCATCAAAATTACGTGAAGAGCTTGGTTGGAATCCTGAATTTACTGATTTTAAATCAGGATTACAAGATACGATTGATTGGTACCGAAATAATGAAAATTGGTGGAAAGCTGAGAAAGATGCAGTTGAAGCAAATTATGCAAAAAATGGACAATAATAACTAAGAATGGACTTAAGTCCATTCTTTTTTTGAAGGAGCTAATTATGAAAATATTAATTACGGGTGTAAATGGTCAATTAGGAACAGAATTAAGTCATTTATTAGATGAAAAAAAGATTGTATATACAGGAACTGGTTCTAAAGATTTAGATATTACTGACTCAAAAGCAGTTAATAATTATTTTTTAGATAATCGCCCAGAAATTGTCTACCACTGTGCAGCTTATACAGCTGTTGATAATGCTGAAGAAGAACCTGGTAAAGCTATTAATGAACAAGTTAATGTTATAGGTACTCAGAATATTGCCACAGCAGCAGAATCTGTGGGTGCTACGTTAGTTTACATTAGTACTGATTATGTATTTGATGGGACTAATGATCAAATGTATACAGAAAAAACACCCACTGCGCCTAAAAATGAATATGGTCGGACGAAGTTAGCTGGAGAAGAAGCCGTTGCTAAAATAATGAGTAAGTATTATATTATCCGTACATCATGGGTTTTTGGCGAATATGGAAAGAACTTCGTCTATACGATGCTAAACTTAGCTAAAACTCATGATCATCTGACTGTTGTTAGTGATCAGGTTGGACGGCCAACTTGGACTAGAACGCTGGCTGATTTTATGTTATATGCAGTTCAAAAAAATATTCCTTATGGGTTATATCAGCTTTCTAATGATAATTCATGTACTTGGTATGAATTTGCTAGTGAGATTTTAAAGGATGAAGTAGTTGAAATAAGTCCAGTAACGTCTGAAGAATATCCACAAAAGGCATACCGACCTAGACATTCAGTTATGGATTTGAGTAAAGTTAAAGCAACGGGATTTGAAGTACCAAGTTGGCAAGATGCTTTACATGAATTTATGGCTAAAATTGAAGTATAGAAAAGGGGAGTTTTCTAGTGATTTGAGAAATTGAATCATTAGAAGTCACTCCTTTTTATTTTCACCCAATTTAATGCTAACATAGTACCAAGGAGATGATTCAAATGACAATACCATTAGGATTAAAGGCGGGAACTGACCCAATTCAACTCCATGATCGGTTACAACATAATCCAGATATTTTTGAATTCTATCTAAATGAATTTGATGTTTCTGGAGATGGATTAAAACGATTATCAGATGAGATTGATGAGGTGAAGGCAACTACGAAGAAGATTGTCATGCATCATCCAATGAAGGTTGGTGAACAATCTGTTGAATTAGCCGTTTCCGAAACAGCTGATCCTAGGTTATATCGTTTTGTTAGAGAAAGTACTGAGACATTGATTCAGCTCGCAAAAGATAAATCAATTCAAACCCTCATTCATGGTTCATATAATCGACAAACGCCAACAATTATTGCTGAATATCCTAATTTTGAGGTTGCGGAATCAGCGTTATTTAATCGGATGGATTATTATCAAAAATATGGACAAAATAACGTCATGTTTGAGAATTCGATTTCTGATTTATTTTATTATGGGTCTGAAGAGATGGATCAGTTTATTCTACAAAAAGGGTATCGCTTAGCATTTGATACATCGCATGCCTTTATTAAACAAGCAGGTAGTAATACTGACTTACAAGCGAGTTTGAAACGGTTAATGCCAAATATCGTCCATTATCACTTAGTCGATTCAATGGGTAAATTTCATGATAGTTTAACTTTAGGAAAAGGCAAGATTGATTGGAAGTTAGCATATCCTTTGCTTAATCCAAATGCAACGACTATTTACGAAATTGATTTAGAAAATCAAAATGATTGTCGCGAAATGTTGGAAAGTCATGAATATCTACAAAATTTAATAGAAAAATAACCATTGGTTTTGAACTTTCAAAATCAATGGTTATTTTTTTCGGTTATCAAACCAGTAGAGTAAACACCCTAGTACTAACACGATAACGCCGAATAAGATGATTTTCCAATTAAAACTTAACAGTAAGTAAAGTGAGATAATTAATGCAAGGCTTGGAATAATTGGACCACCTGGTAATTTGAAACCTTTTGGTAAATTTGGATCATTATTGAATTTAAATGTTGCTAGAATTGTTGGTACATATTGGACAAACGATGCAAAGACAATGCATGATACTAAGAATAAATAACTACCGCTAAGTAGCAGGAGGATGCTTGTGATAGATGTCACAATGATTGCGATAACCGGTGTATTGTGTTTACTTTGCTTACCGATTATTTTTGGTAAAAGCTGATGTTCATTTGCTAGCGATGCAGCCACAATAGGTGTATTGAATGATACTGAGATGGCAACCCCAAGAATAGAGATCAACATCCCAATGATAATGATCATATAACCCCACTGACCAAAGATACTTTTGAATGCCGCAGCAATTGGTAATGAGTACGATCCTAAGTTAGGGCCAAGGATACCCACGGCAACCGTTTGAAGTAAAACATATAATAAAGTCACCGTTGCAATAACGCTTAATAGTGCTTTCGGAATATTCTTTTCCGGATTATCCATTTTAGCAGCAGCAATCGGTAAAAATGAAAAGCCAGTATACATATAAAAAATGACACCAAATGCTGTATTAAATTTCGTAAATAACTGAGTGTTACTGTGAATATCAGTCGGAATCATGGGCGTAAAATGAGCATCCTTAATGAAGAAAGCACCGACAATAATAAAGAGTAACATGATAAATACTTTAGCTGCAGAAGACAGATTGTCTGCGAAATCTAGAATAGCTGTTCCAAAATAATTAATGATGCCTAGAATAATGACTAAGGCAATTGCTGAAACATCATAAATAAGCGTTTGTTGTAATGCTGGAAAAAGTATTTTTAAGACAGTTAGTAACGCAGCAATTTCGGCTGACAAAGTCACTACGCCTAATATCCAAGTAAATATACCAACTTGAAAACCAGTAAATTTACCGAATGCATTATAGGCATATAACCAAGCCGCACCATCTTCCGAAAATTTACTTGCTAGTGTTGCGTAACAGAGCACAATCATGGTGACTGCTAATGCTGCAGCGATAATTGTAAAGATACTGAGTGGTCCAATATCATTATAAATTTTACCAGATAATAAGAAAATCCCCGATCCAATAATACCGTTAATTCCTAACAAGAAAACCGTGAAAAACGTCATTTTTTTATCTTCTATTTTATTCATTACAATCCCCCTAAATTTTAGAATAGCCAATATGATGTTAAAAGGCAATTGATAGGTGCTATGAGGGTACAAAAAAAGCCAACAATTAAGTTGGCTTTTACGGTTAAACTAAATCGTTTGTGTAGATTGGTGTTTCAATGGTTTCAACAAATTGTGCTGAGATAGGGGTTACGAACATTTTTTCGTTATCACGATGGAATAAATCAGAACCTGTAATGTCATCCATGGCTTTCTTAACGGTTGCTGGATCTAAATCTGTATTAACGTAACGTAATTTCATATGGCGCGTTTTACCCGCTTCATTTTTAAATGCTAAATCTAATTGTTTCATATAATTTCCTCCTTAGGTTTGATTAAGCTAAAAGACTTGATTCTGTGCGGATGGTCATTTTAACGGTGTTATCACCAGTTAATGAAGCAACTGTAGCGCCGAGTTGTGCAATAGCTTCGTTAGAGGCATTTTCAGTAATGTTAGCGAATGAACGTTTACGTTCAGAGCCGTCAGAACTTAATCCCTCAACGATAACGTTTGTTTTTACCCAAGTTTTACTCATATATGTTCTCCTTTGTGTGTCTATATTTGATAAGTGCCGCGACGCCTTACATAGATAATAAAGAATCGGTTAACCATTTTGTAAAGCAAATACTGATATTTATTCTTGATTCATTTGAGCAATGACTAAAAGTACTTTCCGACCGACGCTATTACGCCAGTTATAGGCTGTTTGACGGCTAACATGATGACTGGCAGCAATTTCTGTGACTGTTTTGTGTCTAATATAACAATCGACTAGATAATGTTGTTCGGCGTTTGAACAGAGGTCATAGAGTGATTTAAAAAGGTGTTCTGTAAATAATTTTTCAGCGATAGTATCTTGTGTTTGGAGGGTTAAATCAATGATGGAATCAGTTGGATTAGTTGAATCATCCTTATTAGGTTCTAAATGCGTTTGTTGATTAGATTGTCGATTAATTAAATCAAGAAGTCGCCAGTAGACACGTTGATAGGCGTAAACCATGAAAGTTTGTTCATTATCTTCAATAGTTTTAGGGTATTGGTCATATGCAGCGCTGAATGCTAATCGTGCTTCTTGTACGAAATCGTCATATGAAGCATGCGATTGATTAATCGACATTCTTTTTAGAACACCAAAGATAAGTTTTTCACGGTCATTTTTCAGTAGAAAAGCTAGACCTGGGTTTATTTGATTTGACATATTAGTAGAGTTGCCTCGTTTCTTTTAAGATCCCTTGGCCAAGGTTCTTAATTAGAATACGAGGTTATTCAATTTTAAAATAGACGACGAAATGAGCGTATTTATGGGTTTTTGATGAGCATTTAAGAATTAAAGGTAGACTATTAATTTTCTTAAGATAAACTTAACAATTAGACTTAAGTTCACACAAGATTAGTTACAATTAAATCTGTAACATAGGATAAGTTGTTAAATGAAAGTAAGAAAAGGAGTAGGCTATTGAACTTGGAGAATGAATTAGAACGGGATTTTAAAGAAATTATAGATTATCCAGAAACACGCTTATTGACTGTTGGGTCTCAATATTGGCGAAACTTGTTGGAGAATCATCCAATAATAGACGTTACGGATGATCATTTTTTTACAGAACATGGAATTGTAACGGATAACTATCAAGTGAACATGGAGACAACTTTGTATATTCACCATATAACACACAGACGGGATGATTTACGATCCATTATTTTTGATAAGCATAAAGATATTTTATTATGTAAATACACAACAACAAATTTTGTGAATCGCTTGATTAATGAAAAAATTCTAACTTTTGTCGCAATGCGTGCGATTGTGTCATTAGTTGAAAAGAAACAAGCTCTACCTTACACATGTGGTATGTATCAGTTATTTCCAGATAGTGGGCCATCAAAACGGGATGCCTCATGGACGGCAGGACACCATCTTGCTAATATTTCCGATGTAGAAAATGGAACTGATTTATTTTTCAACAATGGATTAAGAATTAGAGTTCAAAGTAAGTATTCGCAATTTCTAAAGCAATTAAATTTAGCGCATCTTTTTACAGATATTCAAGTTTCTTTGGCCAGTAAAATAGCTGCAGAACTTGGTTTTGAAAATCCAACACCCCAATTTAGATATCATGATGCTATCTTATCTTTAGTTCAGAACAGACGTGATACCTATGTGGATAAAATAGATTTCATTAAGGAAGTTAAGCATTTATTAGCCATCTACACGTTGAAAGGGTATTCTGATGAATCACCTGACGACTCAATTATCAAAAAAACGTGTAGTTGGGCGCATACTAATAGAGGCATTATGCGTTACTAATTGTAATCATAATGTAACGGAAAAAGGCGTTATTAGACATGCAAATTTGATATAATTAAAGCTGATAATTTCGGAAAAATAGGGGGAAATATGAAAAATAAAAAGTTGTTAACAAAATTAGTTACGGTAACATTTGTTGCTATTACGGGATTTAGCTCAATAAACTTACCAATTGGGAATCAAAGTAAAAATGAATCAACAGTTACGGCAGCCACGACTGCCCAAACAAAGGCTCTCATTGAAAAGAATGGACCAACGATTCAAGCAGTGTCAAAAGATAAAAACTTGTATCCATCAGTGATGCTATCACAGATGATTCTTGAATCTTCTTGGGGTCAAAGTACGTTGGCAAAAAAGGCTAATAATTTTTTTGGTATGAAGGGTGCCTATAAGGGACAATCATATTCAGTTAAATCATTGGAATATAATAGCAAAGGGAAAGCTTATTATGCGGTGTCTAAATTTAAAAAATACCCAAATGCTAAAGCATCTATTCAAGATTATGCCAACCATTTACGTAACGGTGTAAGTTGGGATGCTAAGTATTACTCAGGTACATGGCGTGAAAAAGCTAGTACTTATCAAAAAGCAACAGCATCATTGAGTTTAAAATACTCGACAAGTAGTGCCTACGGTAAAAAATTAAATAACTTAATTTCTAGATATAATTTAGCTAGTTTAGATAATACCGTTAAAGTCGCTTATAATGGCGCAGCCGGTTCTGAAACAGTCAAAGTAGCTAATACTGGTTACCGTCTTTACAATCATGTTAAAGGAACAGCAGGTAGTCGTGATAAAGGTGCGGCTGCTAAGTTGACAGGTAAGACAGTCTATGCGGACATGCGTGGCGTAAAAGAAGGTAGCACAACTTGGTATCGAGTAAGAGTTAAAGGCACATCAACGAAGTATTGGATCTATAAACAAGCATTAAAATTAAGAAAAACAAGTTATTCTACAGTAAAAAATACAGGAAATTTTAATAATAAATCATATCAGTTACATAATCATGTTTATAATTCAGATTATTTATCTAAAAAGACAGGTCAATCAAAAACACATAATAATAGAACTTATACAATTAATAAAAAAGCGATTATTACTGATTACAATGGGTCTAAATCAACGATGTACCGAGTCAAAATTGGATCTACTAATCATTGGGTCTATAAGGGAGCCATTAATAAACATTAATTTATTAGGTTGTTGAACTAATATTGCTAAGGGATAGCAATAAAAAAATAGGAGAGTTATTGAAAATGCAGAAAAAAATAGTAATGGGTTTTGCCATTGTTTTGGGGATTGTAGCGGCTGGATTAATGAATCAATCAGTTTCGGCTTCATCAAAGGTAAATAATTATATACATTCTCAACATATTGCACCAAATGAGATTACAAGTGCTATCTGGGGTGGTTTTCCAACCGATGATATGACTTATCGTCAAGGTAAACCAGAAGGTGTTGTTGTTCATGAAACAGCTAACCCATCATCTACCATATATGGTGAAATGGCTTTTATGAAAGCCAATTATGGTAATGCATTTGTGCACAGTTTTGTTGACGATCATAATATTATTAATATTGCAAAAACGAACGTCATGTCATGGGGCTCTGGTCCTAAAGGTAACCAACGTTTCGTGCAATTTGAAGAAACGCGTGTTCATAGCAAGTCGGCATTTGCACGAGAAGTTAATAATGCCGCCTACTATACTGCCTATATTTTACAACAATATGGGTTGAAACCAAGTTTAGCAACTGCTAGCAATCATGGAGCGGGCGCAACAGTTTGGGCACATGCAGATGTCAGTAAGTATTTAGGTGCAACTGATCATGGTGATCCAGTTGGTTACTATAGCGAATCTGGTAATAAATGGTTTAATGAGTCATATTCAATGTCAGACTTGTATGATTTAATCAAAGAATACTACACACAATTAGGTGTGAAGGTCGCATATCACAGTGCAGCTGGATCAGAAACTGTTCAGATGAATAATACAAGTTACCGTCTTTATAACCATGTTAAAGGGACGGTCGGCGCAGTCGATAAAGGTTCAAGCAGCAAGTTAAGCGGTAAAACATTGTATGCAGATATGCGTGGTGTTAAAAATGGTAGCACTACTTGGTATCGCGTCCGTGTTAAAGGGACATCCACAAAATATTGGATCTATAGTGACGCCTTAAAATTAAGAAAAGTAAGTTACTCACCAATGAATGTTTCAGCTAAATTTAATGGTAAGTCATATCAGTTACATGATCATGTATACAATTCAGATTATCTATCTAAAAAGACAGGTGATTCAGCCAATTATAAAAATAGAACATATACAATTAATCAAAAAGCCGTTATAACTGATTATAATGGTGCTAAATCAACGATGTATCGTATTAAAATTGGTTCAGATGATCATTGGGTTTACACAGGAGCAGTCAATAAGGATGCACTAGTTAATTTAGAAATGCATAGTGCATCTGGTTCAGAAACTGCAAAAGTTAATAGTAATAAATATATGCTTTATAACTCAGTTAAGAACTCTACTGATAATACGGTTAACTATGGTTCTTCAACACAATTAACTGGGCAAACAGTGAAATTATTAGCTCGAGCAGAAAATAGAAGCCAAGGAACAACTTGGTATCAAATTAAATCAGGATTAAATAAATATTGGGTTTATTCAAAGGCCTTAACATTTAATCAATCAATTACTTATAAGTCACTTAAACAGACTGGAACCGTAAGTACGACAAGCACTTACTACTTGCATAATCATGTTTATAATTCAGCATATTTATCAGTAACAACAGGAAGAGCAAGTGATGCTACAATTAGAGGTAAAGCAGTTAATGTAGATTGCATGGCTACAATTAAAGAAAATGGTAAAGAAGATTCATATATGTACCGTTTTACAGTTATTGAAACAGGAAAGACCTATTGGGCTTATGGTAGCGTCTTAGTTGGTCGAACGAATAGTTAAAGCAAAAAAAGAAGCCATTTTATGGCTTCTTTTTTTGCTTTATTTTCCTGAAGAACGACGTGATAATTTAACGACGGCTTCAACTTTTGATGTTTGTGGGAACATATCAACGGGTTGAATATAATCAACGCGGTATGATTTTGTTAACAATTCTAAATCTTTTGCGAGTGTCGATGGATTACATGATACATAAACAAATTTTTTAGGACGACTCTTATTGATGGCTTCAATTAATTGATCATCTAAACCAGTACGTGGTGGATCAACAACTAGGGCATCAGGTACGAAACCTTCTTCCAACCATTTAGGTAAGATATCTTCAGCTTTACCAACTTCATATGTGGTATTTTCTTGATGTGATAGAACAGCATTTTCTCGTGCATCTTCAATCGCTTCAGGTGTTGTATCCATACCGCGAACTTCTTTAGCACCATGGGCAACATAAAGGCCAACGGTACCAACACCACAGTAAGCATCAACTAATGATTCATTTTTATCTAAGTTAAGAGCTTTATTGATTTCATCGTATAAAACGCCAGTTTGAACTGGGTTTAATTGGAAGAAAGCACGTGCTGATAATTTGAATTTCATTTTACCAAGACGTTCCATGATGAAGTCTTGGCCAGCGATATTAATGGTTTCGTCACCCCAAATAAGTGATGTTTCACCTTTGTTGATATTTTGCATGACAGAAGTAACCATAGGTAATTCTTCTAAGATATGCATAACTAGTTCACGTTTCTTAGGTAATTTTGCCGAGTTTGTGATGAAGGTTAATTGAACCTCACCGGTATCAAAAGATTCACGAACAACAAGCGTTTTGATAATACCTGATTTAGCTTCTTCATTGTAAATAGGAATTCCGAGTTCCTCTAATAACGCAACAACGTGACGAATAACAAGCATTGTTGTAGGACGTTGCGTACTGAATTCTTTTAAGTCTACTAAATCATGACTCTTTGGTTTGTAAAGTCCAGCGATGACGTGACCATCTTTTTCGCGAACTTGGAATTGCGCTTTATTACGGTATTCATATGGATTTTGCATACCGATAGTTTCTTTTAAATCATAGTGTTCATAACCACGCGGTTTATATCTTTCTAAAGATTGTACGATAACATCTTTTTTGAAAGCTAATTGGCCTTTGTAGTTTAAATGTTCTAATTCAATTCCGCCGACTTCACTGTATGTTGCGTCTTTTGGTTCAACGCGAACAGGACTTTGTTTACGAATTTTATGAATTTTAGCGTTGATATAAGAATCTGCAACACTAGTGACTTCTGCTACAACGACTTCGTCTGGAAGAGCACCAGGTACGAATGTAATCTTACGTTTGTAATAGCCGATGCCTTCACCATTAATACCTAAGCGTTTAATAGTTAAAGGAAAACGTGAACCGGCTTCAATTTCTGATCCAAATTCTTGATTGTCTGACATATTTTTATAAACTCCTTATTGCTTTTTTCTTATTATAACACAGGAATATTGGCATTTTGGCAGTTCAAAGATATAATAACAAGATAAGCATTTAAAGGAGTCTATATGACAAAAAAAATCACAAAAATAACCACACAAAAACGTGCTGGACGATATAATGTCTTTCTGGATGAAAAATATGCTTTTCCAATTGGGGAAGAAGTTCTTATTTCATTTCATCTTGCTAAAGGGATGGAATTAGATGAGGCATTAATTAAACAAATTGCTGATGCAGATGATCGTTCAAAAGCGTATTCAAAAGCGTTAAACTATTTATCAACGCAAATGCGAACCGTAAAAGAGATTAAGGATTATTTGAAGAAACATGAAATTACGGAAGACGCGATTGAAGAAACAATCGAAAAGTTATATGAATTTAGATTAGTAAATGATCTTGAATATGCTAAAAGTTACGTTAGAACAATGATGCACACGTCGGATAAAGGACCAACAGTCATTCGCCAAAAGTTACGATTAAAAGGTGTTGCAGCTGAAAGTATTGATGAAGCCTTAGAAGAATTTCCAGTTGATGACCAATTAGAAAATGGAATTAAAGTCGCCGAAAAATTAGTTAAGCATTACCACGATCAATCGTTTAGTAATTTAAAGAACAAGGTTCGTCAGGCATTAATGACTAAAGGCTTTAAGTCTGATGACATTTCACAAATAATGGATGCCTTAGAACTTGAAATTGATCCCGAAGCCGAATGGGATGCACTTGTTAAACAAGGGGATAAAGTCTGGAAACGGCAACGTCGCTTGGAAGGTAGTCAGCGCGCCATGAAAGTTAAACAGGGGCTATTTCAAAAAGGGTTTCAGTTTGATGATATTAATGAATATATTGAGCTGAAAGAACAAGATGAGGCGCTTGAATGATAATGTGGGATGACGCAAAAATCACAGCTTTTCAAGAGGCATTGTTAACTTGGTATGATAGTGAAAAAAGGGATCTTCCTTGGCGCAGAGACCATGAACCCTACCATATTTGGGTATCAGAAATTATGCTCCAACAAACACAAGTAAATACGGTTATTCCGTACTATGAACGATTTATGGAATGGTTTCCGAGTGTTGAAAATTTTGCTAATGCGCCAGAAGAACGTATTTTAAAAGCATGGGAAGGACTCGGTTACTATTCAAGAGTTCGAAACATGCAAAAAGCAGCAAAACAAGTTGTTCAAGATTATTCTGGGCAATGGCCGCAAACAGCTAAGGAACTGCAAAATTTAGTTGGAATTGGGCCATATACTGCCGGAGCAATCGCAAGTATTGCTTTTAACGAAGTTGTTCCTGCCGTTGATGGTAATGCTTTTCGTGTATTTTCACGCTTATTTGAGATAGAAGATGATATTGCGAAACCACAGACCCGACTTATTTTTGAAAAAGTCATTCAACAAATTATTTCTAAAGAAAGACCTGGAGACTTTAACCAAGCTGTCATGGATTTGGGTTCAAGTTACATGAGTGCTAAGAATCCAGATTCTGAACATTCTCCAGTTAAGTCGTTTAATCAAGCTTATTTAGATGGTAAAGAACTTGATTATCCAGTGAAATCAAAGAAGCCGCGACCAGTTGAAATGCCCTATATTGCTTTGATAATTGAAACAAAAAAAGGGTATTTATTTGAGAAACGTTCTAGTAAAGGGATGCTCGCAAATTTATTAGCGTTTCCTTTAATTAAGCTGGAAGAACTGGAAGACAAACCAGGAGACGTGTTATTAACGGATGATTTAGTTATAAAATTAGGCCAATGGAGCCAAGATAATTTGAACCATAAGTTGATTTTTTCAGCATTAGAAGGTTCCGTCGTAAAACATACCTTTACCCATCAAAAATGGTTAATTGAATTATTTACCGTGAAAAGTAAATCGTTTGACTTAAGTTATTTTCCTGGCGAATTCATACTTGAAAAAGATTTTGACCAGATTGCAGTTCCTAAAGTACAACAAAAAATTTGGGACAAATATATCAGCCTTTCTTCAAATAAATTTTAGTAAAATAGTTCTTTTTTTGGTATAATATTCATGCAATCGATGTAAAATGCACTACGTGTTTAGAAAGTGGGTTTTGGTAGAGATGAGTAATCAGTCAAAGGAGCCTAAAGAGGGCGACTTCATTACCATAAAGAGTTATAAACACGACGGTAGTTTGCATCGAACATGGCGTGATACGATGGTGTTGAAAACAAGTGAGAATATGATTATTGGGTGTAATGATCATACATTGGTGACCGAAGCAGATGGCCGGCGATGGGTGACCAGAGAACCAGCAATTATCTTTTTTCATAAACACTATTGGTTTAATATTATAGCCATGATACGTGATAACGGCGTTTCTTATTATTGTAATTTGGCTTCACCAGCCACGTTAGATAAGGAAGCTTTGAAATATATAGATTATGATTTAGATGTCAAAGTTTTCCCAGATGGTGAGAAACGGTTATTGGATGTAGATGAATATGCAGAACACGGGAAAAAATGGGAATATTCTGACGATATCGATAAGATATTGAAGTATAACGTCCGAACACTTGTGGACTGGATAGATAACGGGAAAGGGCCATTTTCTAAAGAATATATAGATATCTGGTACAATCGTTACCTCGAACTAGCGGAACGTGAAAATAATAAATAAAAAGGATAATTCTGAATTTTAAGTAGAATTATCCTTTTTATTTACTATTTTAGTGAGGTATTTTCTAATAAATTGAGCAGTATGGTAATATATAGATAGTTTAGCAACGGAATAAAAGGAAAACTAGACGAAATAATATAATTAATGAATGGATGAAAAAATGGCTACTAAAGCGAATATAAAAGATGTTGCAAGTAAGGCAGATGTTTCAATCGCAACTGTATCACGTTTTTTGAATGGTAAAACAGAGCGTATGTCTAAAGAGACAGCATTGAAAGTCCAAAATGTGATTAAAGAATTAAACTATGTCCCTAATGACGCGGCTAGACAGATGATTACAAAAAAAAGTCGAATGATTGCTACAATTGTTTCAGATGTGGATGATTATTTTGCCACAGAAATGTTTAAAGGTATTAGCTCAATTTTAGATGCACAAGGTTATACAGCGGTTTTATTTGATTCCGATTCTAATAAATATAAAGAACAAGGTATCCTTAAAATTATTGGCGAAAAATCGTTTGATGGACTAATCATGCAACCAATACTTAGAAAAGAAGCCGATTTAAGGGATGCGGTTAGACGAGACATGCCCATTGTTATTGTTGATCGTGAACTTTCTGATTCTAGTTTAGCTAATGTTGTTACAAATAACTTTGATATTAGCCAACAAGTAACAAGATATTATCTAAATCAAGGATTTGATCAAGTCATTATCATTACTGGTGAAGTGACAGGTATTTCAACTCGGGAAGAGCGGTATAACGGAATTAATTCGGTCAGTCCAGACACTAAGGTGATTGAGGTTATAGATGGTGATACAAAATTAAATCAAACATATGCTGAACTGAAAAATAGATTAATACGTGATGATAAAAGAACGCTTGTATTTGCGTTGAAGGAACGTTGGTTGCTTTACTTACTACCTAAAATTATCGCTGATGGATTCATGGTCAATCAACGGGTAGCGGTAACGGGATTTTCAGATACTGAAGTCATAAAAGCGATTAATTCAGGAACTTCGTTGATTAATCAAAATCCTTTTTTACTAGGTGCTAGTGCAGCAGAATTATTGTTGAATGAATTAAATGGTGAAACAAATACGAAAAATAAAAAAATAATTATACCTGCTGAATTTAAGTAGATACTAATATGGAAAAGACTTGCTCAAGGGTAAGTCTTTTTTTATTGTCCTTAAAATGTAATTTAAAGTTAAAAAAATAAACAGGCTAGATACCTTACTGGAGTAAACGTTTACCTTGTTTAGAAATATATATTTATATTTAAGACTTGCAATTATGGAATACTGCATATATACTATCCATGTAAACGTTTACCTAACTTGTTAATAGATAATGAATTGGAGGCGCTAAAAATGGATAAAAGAACTTTTTTAGATGTTGATAAATTTGCGTTGGGCTTTGCCTCTACAACTGTAGAGGCTAAGTTTGAGGATGAAAACATGGTGAAAACGGCTAAGAATTACCTTGCAGCCTATTTGACGGCATATTACTTAGCAGAAAATTTTAACGAGATAGAACGAGAAAATTTTGATAATAAAAATGCAGAAAAATTCGAGGACATGAATTTTGAGACATTAATGAATAGGGTAAAGAAACTCAATAAATATTAATATTGGAGGAAAAATGATGACAGTTATTTTAAATACATGGATTTTTGAGAATGATGTAGAAAATGGAATTAAACAGGATGAATTGGTTGATCGCGTTTCAAAATTAAGTGTTGACGGTATCGAAGTTAGACGTGAATATTTTAAAGATTTAGATAGTGAATTACCCAAAGTTGCAAAAAAAGCAAAACAATACGGATTAATTGTTAATTATAGTGTTCCTGATCAAGTTTTTTTAGACAATGGCACGTTAAACCCTAAATTAGTTACTTATTTTCAAGAAGGTTTAATTATGGGAATCAAAAAAATTAAATTTAATATTGGAAATTTTGCGGCATTTACTGGAGATTTAAAGCAGGCTTTTAGTGAATTTCCTTTAGACAAAATAACAATGAATGTTGAAAATGATCAAACTGCATTAAGTGGCAGTGTTAAGGCATTAACGACATTTTTAGAAAGTGCTAAACGACAAAATGTGCCTGTTGGTTATGTTTATGATCTTGGTAATTGGGCTTTTACGAAACAAGATGCTATTCAGAGTGCAGATGAGCTTTCACAATACACGGACTATATCCATTTGAAAAACGTTATTAATAATGCTGGAAACTTAATGACGTCGAAAAATTTAGATGAAGGAATGTTTGATTGGCGAGCTATTTTAGCCCATCTACCAAAAAAAGTGGCTTTCGCTCTTGAATATCCGATGGATAACAAAGCGTTAATTCAATCCCAGATAGTGTTATTAAAAAAAGAAATTGAGGACTAGCTTATGGCAACCCTAATACCGATTTTATTATTAATCACTTTTGTAGGATTTATTATTTATATTTTAAAGGGTGGAAACATCATGGTCGGGTTCTTCGTAATGGCTATTTTATGGTCTATCATTGGACAAATTCCATTCGATAAGGCAGTTCAAAAAGTATTTGCTGAACCAGCATTGAATTATGGACCGACAATTATCTATATTGCATTTGGATCATGGTTCGGAAGGGTTCTTGTTGATAGTGGGATTGCGCCTGCAATTTCAGAAGCAACAAAAAAAGTTGGGAAAAAACGACCATTAATAGCAGCTATTTTAATTGTTTTGGTAACAGCGTTTATTTTTGTAAGCGCATACGGAGTGGGATCTGTGATTGCGATAGGGGTTATCTTATTACCAATCATGTTATCCCTAGGTATTCCAAGAGACATCGCACTTACTGCATTTGTCATGTCAATTGGGGCACCAATGTACATTAATGTTGTTTTATTCAATCAAATTAAAGCATTTTTTCCAAATGCCGTATACGGCGGACAATACTTAATCTTCGGTTGGACAGCAATGACAGTTCAATTAATCGCGGTAATTATTTTCTTAGTTTTACATCGCAAGAAATTTACTCAAGAAAATGTTGATTCAAATCTAAAAATTATTGGTGAGACACAACAAAATTCTGAAAGTCGCCCCATACCAAAAATTGCATTTGTTGCACCAATTATTCCGGTCGTTATGAATATGATTTTCGGCTGGGATGCTATTCCAGGATTAACTTTAGCAACATTGTTTGCGATAGCTGTTACTGGAAATATGAAAGGATATAAAAATTTCGTCGACTTCTTGAATAGTACGATTCAAAAAGCGATTGGTGATATCGCAGGATTGATTATGTTTTTAATGGCGTTAGTGATGTTTGCTGGTGCTGCTCAGTTGAACGCTGTTAGGTTTCAACATGTATTTAGTCTGATATTACCGCATGACCATTTAATCCTTGCTATTGTATTTGGAGTATTAGCACCGCTCGCGTTATTCAGAGGTCCGTTACATGTTTGGGGTGCTGGAGCTGCAACTGCAGCGGTTCTTTCGGGAACCGGGTTGTTCAATGATGCCTTCTTATTACCACTTCTCTATGTGCCTGCGCTTCTTGCTGTTTCAACAGGAATCACGCAATCATGGAATGTTTGGGGCCTTGATTATATGAAAGTTCAATCAAAAGATTTATTAAAAAGAGGTGTTCCAATCATGTGGTTTGTTTCAATTATTAATGAAGTTTTAGTTTATTACTTTTTCGGTTAAAATTAAGAGACATGAAGGGAAGAAAATATAATGAGTGAAGTTATAACAATTGGCGAACCAATCATTACATTTGCCTCAAAAGATATGGATCAAAGCTTATCAGAATCAGTTAATTATGTGAAAATATTAGGTGGCGCAGAATTAAACGTAGCGATCGGAGTTAAACGCTTAGGGCATGATGTTGAATATGTTTCTCGAGTTGGAACAGAACCTTTTGGCCAATACGCGAAGAGTATTATTTCAGGACATGGTGTGGGTATCGATTATATTAGCGAAAGTGAAAATCATTGGACGGGGCATCAATTGAAACAACTCGTATCAACGGGTGACCCAGAGACTTTTAATTACCGTAAAGGGTCAGCTGCAGCTCATTTAACAAGTGATCGAATTGATGCAATAAATTTAGATGATGTTAAAATAGCGCATATGTCTGGTATTTTCCCAGCTATTTCAGATGTGGCCGAAAAAACATTTAGAACGTTATTAACACGCCTTGTGGATAACCAAAAATTCATTACATTTGACCCTAATTTACGACCAACATTGTGGAAAAGTAAAGATTATATGGTTGCGACCGTTAATGAACTGGCAGGTTATGCAGATGTTGTTTTACCAGGTGTTGAAGAAGGAAAAATTCTGATGGGCAGTGATAATCCAGAAGAAATTGCCGACTTTTATTTAAAAGGCAAACGGACAAAAACGGTAATTGTTAAAATAGGTGCAAGTGGTGCATTTATCAAAAATTCAGATGGTAGTATGAAAACGATTAAAGGCTTCAAAGTGGATAAAGTTGTGGATACTGTTGGTGCAGGCGATGGATTTGCATTAGGCGTTATTACAGCATTATTGGAAAACAAATCTATGGAGTCAGCCGTTTTACGAGGAAATGCAGTTGGTGCGCTTCAAGTTCAGACACCAGGTGATAATGATGGCTACCCAACACCTAAAGAACTACAGGATTTTTATAAAAAGGAAGGCGTACAGGAATAATGAAATTACAAGTCGCTATTGATCGCGTTACGTTAGAAGACCTTATGGAGAGCGTCAGCTACTTAGATGGTGTTGTCAATGTCATCGAAGTTGGGACCTCTTTGATTAAAGATTATGGGATAAATGCGTTAAAATCTGTTACGGAAAAAGTTAATCAATCAGAAGTATTATTTGATTTAAAGACAATTGATGAGGGTGTTTATGAATTTGAAAAGGGATTCTCTGCTAACGCGGATACGTTAACGGTTATGGCAAGTTCGTCAATTGATACGATTGAACAAGTTTATGAATTAACGGTTAATCAGAAAAAAAACATTCTGATAGATTTATTGGAAGTAGATGAGACGAAAATTGAAAAATTACAAAAATTTGATGAAGCCATTTTTGGATTACATTACTCACATGATAAGAAAGATCAAGATTTTGATGCCGTAAAAGCGGTGGCTGAATTCCATGCTAAATTTCCAAATATAAAAAAAATCGCGGTTGCCGGTGGTATTGATATTGAACAGGCAAAAAGATTGGCTGTTCAAGGTATCGTGGAAAGAATCATTGTTGGTGGTAAAATAATGAATAATGAGAAACCATTAGATATGGCAAAAAAATTTATGGAGGTTATTAAATGAGTTTACTTGATGAAATAATGGATGAAATTAACGCGGTCATTGCTAAAGTTAGTGATGACCAATTAAATGGTGCTGAGAAGTTAATTACGAAAGATAAAAGAATTTTTATCTTAGGTGCTGGGCGATCTGGGTTAATGGCAAAAGGATTCGCAATGAGATTAATGCATATCGGTTATACGGTCTTTGTAATTGGTGAGACAATTACACCGTCAATTGCAGAAGGGGATGTGCTAGTTTCTGTTTCTGGCTCTGGGACAACTAAGAGTGTACTTGAACCAACTGAAAGTGCTAAGAAAATTGGCGTTAAAGTAGTCGGGCTTACAAGTAACGGCGAGTCTCCTTTAGCGAAAGTATCTAACTCAGTTGTCGTTGTGCCTGGTGCAACAAAAGCTGATAATAGTGTAAAGTCAATCCAATTATTGAGTACGCTATTTGATCAAAGTGTGCATATTGCTCTGGATGCATTAGTGCTGAAGGTAAGTCGTAGAGACAACGTATCAAATGATCAGGCGAAGGCGAGCCATAGTAATTTAGAATAAAAAATAGCAACTATCATTTTTAAAATGGTAGTTGCTATTTTTTAGGATAACTATAGTTACAACAATGGTTGATTAATAACCGGCTGTTGTTGACTTAATTAACTCAGGTGTTCTATTAAATAACATGTAGGCGTAACCGTTAATGATTTGCATCCCTTCAGTTTCTCGTGAAGAATTGATACGGGTATACGAAACATCATTTGTTGTTAAGGCACTGTTATGATTATTATCAACTGTTAATTTCGAAGCGTTAACAGCGACAAAAGCGTCATCTGTTACGAGGTAAACTTTATTTGTTTTTGAACTATAAGCAATTGATTGTGGAGAGTCACCCACCCGGTTGGCTAATTGTCCAACGACTTTTACGGTGACTTTATTGTCGGCATCTATAGATCCCTTCCAAATTCGAATATACTTACCGGCTGAACCAGATCCGCTACCAATCATTGTGTATGAATAGAAGTTATTGTTATCTGCAAAAGTTAAATTATTACTTTGCATAAAATTACCATAACCATCGTTCCATTGCATATTAGTATAGTTATCAGGTGCTAGCGTTGACGAATTGATATGTTGAATAGTTACTGTGTCGGATTCAGTAAGTGATTTTGAGCTTGTATCACGATACATGTAGAGACCTTTATTTGAACCATTTGTTTTATAATCTAAAGATTGACCATGGCCTATTATGAATTCAGGACCGACTTTAATGATAGATTCATATTTTTTGTATGCATTATATTTAGAAACATAGAAATTATATTTACCTTTATAAGTTGAAGCAGGGTAGTTTGCTTTGTAGTAGCTAAGAGATTGCGATTGACGGAGGTAGTAAAAAGCCTGCCATAATTCTCCAAATCCCTTACTATTATTTAGATTTAATGCGTTCATCTTATCAGTATCAAAACGGACAATCTTACCAGTTCCTTTTTTCGAATCAGTTGAGATTGATGCATAAAGGTAGTGACCATTGATAACAAATCCTTGTATATTACCCCAATCACCACTTGATTTATATGAAGCAGTTAAGAAATAATTTGTTTTAAATTGTTTTGAACCAGTTGCATTATAAGTACTACCTGATTTTGTTGTTGCATCAACTGAAGAATAATTAGGCTTTTTTTGATAGAAATTAGTAGCCGCAGTATTTGCTAATTTATTGCCTGTATCTAGGCTACCATCATGCATATCAACAAGAACATCTGTAGCAGGTGTCCAGGCTGCTAAATAGCCACTATAAATCCAACCGAGATCGTTTTTCCCAGTTTTAACATATGAAAATTTAGCGCCATCTTGTGTTCGTGTTTCTGTTTTGGTGATATATAAATCAGTATCGAAGTAATTTTTTGAATAATGTGTTGTTTTATTTCCATAAATAGTGTTTAGTGGTGCGTTATGAATGTTAGAGATGTCAGACGTGATACGATATTTAGTTTTTGATGAAGAAGTTTTGATATCTTTAACGGTTTCGTAATTCGTTAATGCTTTAGTATTCACATAACCATACAAAGTTCCGTCACTATATGTTAGTTTTGAGTAGCTTACATTTGATGCCGTTGTAATTTTTTTGGAAATGTAGAAAGTGGTTGAGTGATAACTAGTACCATAGTGCATAAATGTAGAAGCACCGTGTAATGCTCTTGGATAACTGTAAACATTATAAGCATTTGTTTTAATTCTAACAGGTGTATGGTTACTATCTGATTTATCTGTTTTGGGAGATGCATAAACGGTTGTGGCTTTGGTATTTATATAGCCATACGCTTTTCCAGCACCATTAACTAGCCAAGAATATGATTTTCCATCTGATAATTTAATCGTTTTTGTGATGTAAAAAGTTGTTGAATGATAACTTGAACCATAGTGCATGAACTTTGATTTTGAATTTAAAGTTCGAGGGTAAGCATAAACATTATAAGCTTTCGTTTTAATTCTAACAGGCGCATGTGCAATGTATTTTGAAGATGATAGTTTAACTTTTGCTGAGACAGAGCTAGATGTACTGTGACTGGCTATCCCTAAGCCAAGTGCTGTAAACAGTAATGTGATCCCAATGAATTTACTGATTTTCATAATTTAGAACTCCCCTATAAAATATATTTTGTGCCTTCTAATTATACATGAATATGACTGATAGGCCAATTCATTATTTGAATGGAACGGGGTTATTAATACTGATCAAAAAGTTATGGAACAGTTAAATACCATGGAATGTAATATAAAAAAAATATATTATTATAAATAGGAATGATATAATTATTAGATATTTGGACAAAAGAATTGTTAAGGAGAATACAATTAATAATGACAAAAAATAATGGATTACTCTCAGTTGTTATTTTGGGATACAATGTTGAAGAGTTCATTGAAGAAAGTATTGAATCAGTTCTTAACCAAAGTTATGAACAATTAGAAATTATTTTAGTTGATGATGGATCAGTTGATGGGACTGCCGAAATTATGGATCGGTATGTATCACTTTTTGACAATATTAAAGCAATTCACAAAGAAAATGCTGGACCTAGTGCTGCTAGAAATGCAGGAATTGAAGCCGCTACCGGAGAATATATTGCCTTCGTAGATGGGGATGATTTATTACCAGTTGACGCATACAGTCTTTTGATGGGGTCGGTAAAGATGACTGATTCAGACTTGGCAACTGGTGCAGTTAAACGATTTAATTCTAAACGTAGTTCACGTTCTTACATTCATAAATTTGCTATTAAAGATACTGTTTATGAAACATCAATTGCAGAACACCCAGAATTAGTTTATGACACAACTTCATGGAATAAAGTTTATCGATTAAATTTGTTTATCGACAATAATTTGCGCTACCCTGTGGGAATGTTATATGAAGATATTCCTGTGATGATGGCAGCTCATTTATTGGCTAACCATATTGATATTATTACTGATATTGTATACGAATGGCGTTGGCGTGAAGGTGATAGCAAATCTATCACTCAAAGTCGAGGTAATGATATTCAACATTATAAAGACCGATTGGAAATGCTAGAGTTAACGCGTTCATACATGAAAAAATATGGGGCAACTCAAAATGTTATGGATGCATTTGATCTGAAATTATTAACAACTGATATTCCGCTATCAATGCAAGATATTCGAGAATCGGAAGAAGATTACATATTAGAATTTCAAAAAATTACAGTCCTACTTATTAGAACGATTAATCCAGAATTATTTAAGCAATTATCAATTAAAAATCAAATTCAATATGCTGCTGTGTTACAGGGGAATATTAAAGACTTAAAAAAATATAGTTATCGTCGTAGAAATATTGGAAAAATTGTTGAAAAAAATAATCGCTATCAATATGAAGATCCGGCTATCTCTTTAGATGTTGCTAAAGCGGTTGATGTGGGACAATCACAAAAATTCGAACAACGAATCTTAAATGTTTTTTCTGATGAAATGACAAGTGAGATAGTTATTAAGGGTTGGTTGCAACTCAATCAATTGAAAGTTACAAAAAAATTAGACGAAAAATTTACGGTTAATTTGATTAACATTATAAATGGGAAAGAAATGCCAATTACGTTTGAACGAGAAACCGTCAAGCGTCGTCGTCATTTATTTAAGCACCGTAACTATCGTTATTTTAGAATGTCATTTGATCAACAAGAGGCATACAAAATATTAGGAAACGGCATTTGGAAAATACAAGTTAATTATCAAGTTAAAAATATTAATGTGACGGAATTTTTAGCTAATCCTAAGCGTAAATTTATAAGTAATATTTTTTCTGGTAATGATTATCAAATTAAAACTGATTTTAGTTTTGACTGGGCATTAGCTTTTAATGCGATGACTTTGACAGCAAATGAAATAAAGACGGAAAAAAATGTTCAAGCTAATCTAATTCAAGATATTAGTGTGAATGATAGTAAATTAGTGGTCTCTACATGGTTAAATAATCCTGAAAGTACGAAGTTAATTGTTACTGAAAATAGTGATGATGAAATTGCGCCTCAAATTAGTGGACAAAAAATAAATGTTAGTGAACATCAAGTGAAATTTGAATTCTCAATAACTGAAGTAGCCGAGTTAAGTTCTGTAACACAAAAAAGACTCCAGTTAATTGATGAAAAAGAATTGAAATTAAGCTATGAGTTTGAACATGTTGATAAACCGCAAGAATATGAAATAGCACAATATAGTTTACTCGTTCAAAAGAATATGAAGGAAATGATTGGACTAAATATCGCACCACATTTTTCAAAACTAATGGATGTCCAGTGGTTAGATAATAGTCGGCTACGATTAATCGCTGAAAATACATTGTTTCAAAGTTCAGCAGAAAAAATTGTTTTACGTGTAATCGATCAAGAGGAACAATATAAATATCAATTTAATGACGTTACTGTCGATGATAACGGTCAAATAATCGTTAATTTGAATTTAATTAATGAACAACAAGACAGTTTCATTAAGGCAGCAAAATATAATCTTTATCTTGATTTTTATAGTGCTGACCAAGTTGTTCGTTCGCAAATTACAACTGAACCAGAACGTGTAGAAACGCTAGAAAGTCGTACAAATCATTTAGCAAGAACATCATTATACGAAACAAAAAACAATTTTTTGGTTTTAAACCAAAAATTATCGTGGGATAAGCAGGACGCAACCAAACGAAAACGGGCAATTAACTTCTCACTATATTACCCGCTACAACGTTTATTACCTTTAAAGAAGAAAACGATTGTCTTTGATAGTTATTGGGGCGCTTATTTCAATGGTAATGAAAAAGCCATTTATGATTATGTCCAAGAAAACATGCCAGATTATGAATGTGTCTGGTTATTCAAGGATCCGAATACAACAATAACCGGCAATGGTAAACGAGTTCGCTACTTCAGTAAAAAGTATTGGTATTACATGGCGCGAGCTAAGTATTTTATTGAAAATACTAACCTCCCTAACCAATATGCAAAACGAAAAGGACAAGTTGAAGTTCAATCGTTACATGGAACCTTCATGAAAACGATGGGATTTGATGAACCTTATTTCAAAGATGGTTCAAAAGGACGTCAGAATAATTTCATGAAACGAATTAAGCGTTGGGATTATCTTGTTTCACCTTCGCCATATATGGATGAAACAGCTAGTCACGCATTTAATTTTGAAAAAGAGGTTGTTCACTCTGGCTTCCCAAGAAATGATGTACTTTATAAAAAGAATAATGAAACTGATATCCTTAAAATTAAAGAATCTATTGGCATGCCATTGGATAAAAAGGTCGTATTATATGCACCAACCTACCGAAATAAAGACGGATTTGATTTTGAGTTAGATATTAAACAAATGCAAGCTAAATTGAGTGACGAATATGTGTTATTGGTAAGGCTACATTATTTCGTTGCCAATAAAATTGATCTAACTGAATTTGAAGGATTTACTTTTGATGTGTCTAATTATCCAACAGTTGAAGATTTATATTTAATTGCGGATACGTTAATTACTGATTATAGTTCAGTAATGTTTGATTACGCACATCTTAAACGACCAATGATTTTCTTTGCATATGATTTAAAAGATTATACAGAAGATACACGAGGTGTTTATCTCGATTATAATGGTACGGTTCCAGGACCAATTGTGGATACAACGGCAAAAATAATTGACGAATTAAGCGATTTTAATCATCTACAGACAACCTACGCGCAACAATTGATTGAATTTTATGATAAATTTTGTACGTATGGTCGTCAAGGGGATGCTTCAAAGCAAGTTTTTGAAGCAATGATTAGCGATCACTTATTACCACAAGAACCAAGCGTTCAAGTAATTAGAAATAAAATTAAAAAGATCGTTAAGTTTAATAAATGGTATCCAAAAGCATTTGGTATTATCGGTAAAATGTCAAAGAAAGATATTATTATATTTGAAAGTTTCTTTGGTCGTAAATATAGTGATAATCCAAAAGCTATCTATGAATACATGAAAGACCGTTACCCTAAATATAAGATGTACTGGAATGTGAACCAGGATTATGTTGCTTATTTTAAAGAAAATCATATTCCCTATGTGACACGATTCTCATTTAAAGGTATTTTCAAACAAGCTCGAGCAAAATATTGGTTTACGAATGTTCGTCGACCATTATGGTGGGTTAAACCTGAAGGTACAACAATTGTTCAGACATGGCATGGTACGCCATTAAAAACGATTGGTGTTGACGTAAATACAGGGTCAATGCCTGGCGTTGATGCTGCTAAATATCATAGCCAAGTTACAAAAGATTCTGATCGTTGGGATTATTCTGTTACGCCAAATGAATATTCGTCAGATATTTTCAGACGTGCATTCCGTTTGAACCGTAACCAAATGATTAATTCTGGCTATCCTAGAAATGATATTTTAACGAATTATACACAGACAGATATCAATCGTATTAAAGCAAGTTTAGAAATTAATCCAAACAAAAAAGTTATTCTATATGCACCTACTTGGAGAGATAATGAATACGTTAAAGCTGATTATTTCACGGCTAAGTTACATCTTGATTTAGATAAGATGAAAGCAGAACTTGGCGATGATATTATCGTTCTTGTTAGAACGCATTATTTAATTGCTAACTCATTAGATTTAACTGATTATGAAGGCTTTGCGCTGAACGTTGCTGATTATGAAGATATTAATGATTTATATCTTATTAGTGATCTGTTGATTACAGATTATTCATCTGTTTTCTTTGATTTTGCAGCGTTAAAACGTCCTATTATTTTCTTTGCATATGATTTAGATGAGTATGCAAATGATATTCGTGGTTTTTACTTTGACTACGAAAAAGAAGTACCAGGACCAATCGTTAAGGATACAGATGCTGTCATTACTGAGATTAAACGAGCATTTGCAACGGATGAACGCCATCACAATTATGATCAATTTGTAGCGACTTATAATGCTTGGGATGATGGACATGCAACTGAACGGTTAGTTGATTTTGTCATGAATGGACGCGTTTATGAAGCTCAAGAAACAGTAGTTGAAGAAACGACCGTCCATGTTCAAGATGGTGCTGAAGTTTGGTCAAAGGTTTATGGATCTAAAAATTATAAATTTGTAAAAAATATTGATGCCAGAGTTACAAATGAAGGTATCGTGAATAAAACGGGTTATTTAATTGATCCTATTCAAAAAAATAAAGTCGGTTCGACATTACTGTTTATCACGATGAGTGATGGGACAACCGGTTGGATTGATAAAAGTGAAGTAATCAATTAAGCAGTTTAAAGACGCCATTTGGCGTCTTTTTTTTGAATTAATTTATCGTTCAATAATGAGGATAAGTGAAACGCTATAATTGTTAGACAGGTTACGGTATAATGAAATTACTATACATAAATTAAAGGAGAACCATATCGATGCTTGATAGATTAAAAAAGTCTAAATTGATGTTTTGGTCACTTGAATTATTAATCGTTGCCTCGTTAATTTGGATGTGTACAAAAATAAGTTTTATTTTTAGTCCAATAGGAACGTTTATTTCCACATTATTTATTCCGATTATTATATCTGGGTTTTTATTTTATTTATTTAATCCGGTCGTTAAATTTTTAATGAAAATAAAAATCAAAAAATTCAAATTTTCTCGAACGTTGTCAGTTGCCATTCTATTTGTATTCCTAGCAATTCTTTTAGTTGCCTTAATAGGGTACCTGATTCCGAGAGTAGTCAGTCAGCTAAGTCAATTGGTGGTTAACCTACCAGATTATGCAAATGCAGTTAGTGAGTCGTCAAAAGATACGTTTAATCATTTAAATAAATATGCTTGGTTTAAAGAAATTGATTTTACTAGCTATTTAAACCAGTTTGAAAATTCTATTGGGACCTACTTCAAATCAATTGCAACCAATTTGACGAACTCGATAGGATCAATGATTGGGGTTGTAACGAGTGTGACAGTTGTTGCACTGACAGTACCTGTGATGTTGTTCTATATGTTAAAAGATGGTCAAAAACTAGTCCCAACGCTTAAAAAACTTGTTCCAGAAAAACATGGGGATGAGCTCGTTGAGTTACTTGACCGCATGGGTGATACAATTTCAGCGTACATTGGTGGACAAGCTATTGAATGTATTTTCGTTGGGGTATTTACCGCTATTGGTTATTCAATTATTGGTATGCCGTATATTTTGTTACTAGGAGTTGTGGCTGGCCTTGCTAATATTATTCCTTATATTGGACCCTATATTGGTATTTTCCCAGCACTGATTATTGCGGTAACACAGTCTACTCAAATGGTTATTTTTGTCGTGATTGTTGTGTTAATTGTCCAACAAATTGATGGTAATTTTGTCTATCCTAATGTTATAGGCAAATCATTAAATATACATCCATTGACGATTATTGTATTATTACTAGTAGCTGGTAACATTGCTGGGCTTCTAGGAATGATTTTAGGAATTCCCTTATATGCTGTTGTAAAAGTTGTTATTAAATACTTTTACGATATTAGACAATTGCAGGAAAAATAAGACAGTCATAACAGTTTATGATAAAATAAATTATTATTGATAACGACGGAGGAGCAAAAACATGAAAAAAATAATTACTTATGGAACATTCGATTTATTACACAAGGGTCATGTACGTATTTTACAACGCGCTAAAGCAATGGGCGACCATTTAACAGTTTGTATTTCAACAGATGAATTTAACGCAATTAAAGGGAAAAAGGCTTACACATCATATGAAGATCGTAAGTTCATTTTAGAAGCAATTAAGTACGTAGATGAAGTGATTCCAGAAACTGAATGGGACCAAAAAATTAGTGACGTCGTCGATAATCAGATTGATACATTTGTGATGGGTGATGATTGGGCAGGTAAGTTTGACTTTTTAAGCGATTACTGTGAAGTTATTTACTTACCAAGAACAGATGGTATTTCAACAACAAAAATTAAAAAAGATTTAGGGATGAACTTGTAAAATATTTTATTATTTTATCTTTTGTAGTAAGGAGAACAAAATAATGAATGAAATTAAAAAAATAGTCCAAAAAGTGGTTAAGCGGATTGGTCGCCAAATTTTAATAACGTTAAATGATTTTACAATTAAATTTTCAATTAAAAAACACCAAGTTGTCTTTGAAAGCTTTAATGGGCGCGATGTTAACGATAACCCGATGGCCATTTACAAGCAGACTAGACGAGATCTTGGTGAAGAAAATGCGAAGCTTTTATATTTTAGCGTTAAACCAAGCATGTACACTAAATTAAAAGAACAATATCCGGAAATTAATTTAATTAAACGCTTTGGATTTTCTTGGACTATCAAAATGGCGAGGGCTGAATTTTGGGTCTTTAATTCAAGATTACCTATTTGGTGGAAAAAGAATCCGAAGACTACATATATACAAACATGGCACGGGACACCGTTGAAACATTTAGGAATGGATATTGAAAATGTTTCAATGCCAGGTACAACGACAGCGTTATACCATGCTAATTTTAAAGTGGAAACAGCACGTTGGGATTATTTAATAGCGCCTAATCATTATTCAAAGCAAATTTTTGAAAGTGCATTTGCTTTTAAAAATAAATCCTTGGATATTGGATACCCAAGGAATGACATTTTATATGCGGATAATAATGAAAAAGATATTAGAGCTTTAAAGAAAACGTATCTTGGTAATGAAGATGCTAAAGTGGTTCTTTATGCGCCAACATGGCGTGATGATAGCTTTTATACTCAGGGTGTTTATAAATTCGAAATGGCTTTTTCATTCGAATCATTCTTTCAACATGTATCAGACGATACTATTTTAATTATGCGGCCTCATTATTTAGTTAAGAATAGTATTAATATCGAAGGATTTGAAGATCGTGTTAAAATAATGGCAGATGAAAATATTACTGAATTATATTTAATGAGTGATATGATGATTACGGATTATTCGTCAGTGATGTTTGATTTTGCTAATTTGAATCGACCAATGATGTTTTATTGTTATGATTTAGAACATTATCGGGATGAACTACGCGGCTTTTATATCAACTTTGAGATGGAAGCGCCAGGACCAATCGTAGAAAAAGAACCAGATTTCTATAAACAATTGGATGTCTATACGCAAAATGGTGATTATCCTGGTTACGAAAAACAATTTAAAGATTTTCAAAATAAATTTATTGAATGGGATAATGGAAAAGCTTCTCAAAAAGTTTCTGACATTATCTTAGGTAAGTAAGCATATTCTCCTTTTGGGAGGATATGCTTTTTATTTTTTAAAATATAAATACTGATAACATCGGATAAGATGTTAATTTTTAGTGATTAATGGTAGAATTGTATAAGCGTAAGTGTATACATGTTATTATTGAGAATTAAAATAACTGAATGATTAATGGTGATAAAATGGAAGATTATAAAATTCGATTAGAGTATGTTACAAAAGGTATAACAAGTAAAAAAAATCGAAAAATTGATAAAGATTCGAAAGATATTTATTGGGCTTTAAGGGGCATCTCGTTTGATATTTATCGTGGTGAATTTTTTGGTATTATTGGCATGGGTGGCTCAGGGAAAGCAACGTTATCTGACATTCTAGCCGGTAAAGCCAAACAAACAACGGGTTTTCTAACGATGGCCGGTCACACGACGATTGTATCATATGAGACACAATTAAAACGCGATAAAACGGCTGTGCAAAATATTCAAGAAGCAATTACTGATTCTAAGATTGATTACAAAAATAGTGATCAAACTTTGAATAATGTTTTAAATTTTGCTGACTTAGGGGTATTAAAAGAAAGTAAAATTGAAGATTACTCTCCCGATATGCGTGCGCGAGTTGAGTTAGCAATGGCCTTCTTCATTGAACCTGATATTATTATTTTAGATGGTATTCTATCAGCATTAGATGATATTTTTTATCAAAAAACGGTTGATAAAATTAAAAGCCTACAAACAGAGGGCAAAACTTTTGTACTTGCTAGTCAAGATTTACAACAAATGGAGTTCTTAACAGACAGAATTGCCTGGATTCAAAACGGTCAACTGATGGATATCGGTGAGTCTGAAAAAGTCGTTATGAGTTATTTAGATTTTGTTGCTTGGTACGATAGTTTGACTGATGAGAAACGAAGTGAGTACGATAAACAACGTGATTCAGAACGTAAATCATTTAGTGTAGAGACCTTATATACACAATATAAAAAAACGCATTTTGATCCTGATATGCCTCGATCAATTGAGTTGCGTCGTAGAGATGCCTTTTATAACGGACAAGCATTTGACGATACAAAATATTTTTTAAAAAAGAAAAATGGTAAAAAGCACGGTAAACTAGCTTTGATGGTTATTGGTATTTTGATTTTAGCAGTGATAGGAACAGTTTCTGCCAAGTATGTTCAAATGAACAATGACAAGCAAGAATCGAGTTCAATCGCCCAACGTCAGAAGTCTGTAAGTGAATCAAAAAAAATAGCAATTTCAAGCTCAATTAGTAGAGCTGATGTCTCTAAAAAAGTGGTGGCATCTTCTAAATCTAAATCAGCTAAAGCTGCTTCAAGCAAGTCAGCCAAACGGTCTGCTGAAAAAAAGCGGCAGAATGAGTCGCTTGCTAAAGCTAAGGCAGAAAGTGAATCCGTTCTAGCTAGAGAGTCATCTGAAAGGGTGGCTAGTTCTGAGTCAGCAGCAAAAGAAAGTAGTGAAAAGAAGGAAAGTAGTGAAAAGAAAGAAAGTATCAGTAAAATTAGTACGAAGATGTTTGAGGTAGGTAGTGGGGATAGTTTATCAAGTATCGCGACTGCCAATGATACAACCAGTGATCAATTGATGGACATCAATGAATTATCATCAAATCTTTTGCATGTAGGACAAAAAATAAAAGTACCTAAATAAATGTGAGTTAACTCGGAGGAAGTTATGAAATTAAGAACGAAAGTAATTATTGGTATAGTTGCAGTTGTGTGTATCGGTGGTGGGACGATATTAGCTAGTACGAAGGCTGGTCATGACGTCGTTGAGTGGGTTGCTACTCGTGGGTCATCTGACCAACAAAAAAAGGAGTACGCTGAACAACAAAAATTAGCTGAATCGAAATATGGTAAGAGTAAGTCTAGTGAAAAATCAAAACCAAAATCAAAAAAGAAGAAAACTGAAAAGAAAAAATCTGTGTCTAAAAAAAGTAAATCAACGTCGTCTTCGTCGTCAAGTTCTAATATTGATACGGATACGATAACTGTTGTTTATGGTGATTCATTGTCATCTATTGCGTTAAGCCATGATATGACAGTGAAGGAACTAATTGCATTAAATGACATGGAAAATACAACATTAAGACCTGGGCAAACGCTTAAGGTCGTTGCTGGAAGTGGAAAAAGTATAGATACTACATCTTCAGATACAACAGGCACAGATAATACAAGTTCTGATAATACTACTTCAGACAACACAACAAGTTCATACTCTAATGACGATACAACTTCAGATAGTACAAGTACAGCAAGTTCATACTCTAATGCTGATACAAGCTCAGATAGTACAACAAGTTCAGATACTTCTAGTACCGATAACACAACAAGATCATATTCTAGTTCAACATCAGATACAACTAGTTCAACGAGCTCAACTAGTGATGAGACAACTAGCAATTAGCAATCGGATTTCTGCATGTTAATAGGTGTATAATATCCGTAGGTTAAAAAATAAAGACAAATGAATTGGAGCGGATGAGTAAATGAGTTCAGACCCTGGTCACGAACTGCTGTTGCAGCTGTTATTATTAGTCATTTTGACATTAGTGAATGCCTATTTTTCAGCTGCAGAATTAGCAGTAGTTTCAGTAAATCGTAATAAAATTGAGGCAGAGGCGAAAGCTGGAGATAAAGGTGCAATAAGAATTC
This sequence comes from Dellaglioa sp. CoH-56-MRSF-10, assembly GCF_056782175.1. The sequence goes on along the minus strand of NZ_JBXAYF010000003.1, from coordinate 127,476 downwards.
TTGGTATATTAAATAATTCGACATCATTTTTATCAACTATCCAGATTAGTATTACTTTTGCCGGGTTCTTGTCTTCAGCTTTTGCAGCAACATCTTTGGCTAAATATGTTGAACCATTGTTTGGGAGTGCTGTGTGGGCACATGATGTTGCAGTAGTTATCGTTACGTTGATTTTATCTTATTTTTCATTAGTTTTAGGAGAATTATATCCTAAACAATTGGCACTACAGATGCCAGACAAAATTGCCAGAGCAACGACTGGGCCTATTCAACTTATTGCGATTGTTTTCAAACCATTTAACTGGTTGTTATCAATTTCAATCCGTGCATTAGAAAAAATAACACCAATTAAGTTTAATAAAAATAATATTGAGGTTATTAGTCGACAAGAAATTGTTCATATGATTCAAACTGGTGAAGAGCGTGGTGCTATTGATTCAGATGAATATGAAATGATGGAAGGCGTTATTTCGTTACATACGAAATTCGCTCGTGAAGTTATGGTCGCTAGAACTGATGCTTTTATGATTGATTTACAAAACGATAATGATCGTAATATTGATGCTATTTTAAATCAACCTTATTCTCGTGTACCCGTTTATAGTGATGATAAAGATAACGTCGTTGGCGTTGTTCATATCAAAAATTTGCTTAAAGCTGCTAGAGCAAAAGGGTTCGATAGAATTAGTTTACGTCAAATTATGCAAGAGCCCATGTTTATTCCAGAAACGATGGCTGTTGATGATTTGTTATTCGAAATGAAGAAAACACACACTCAATTAGCTATTTTATTGGATGAATATGGCGGTGTTGTTGGACTTGCCACAATTGAAGATTTAATTGAAGAGATTGTTGGCGATATCGACGATGAGTCAGATAGCCCTGATGATACATTGAGAAAAATTAATGCACATGAATATATCGTACAAGGTCGAATGACACTTGACGATTTTAATGATGAATTTAATTGTGATATCAACGTTAAAGACGTAGACACAATTGCGGGATTCGTCTTAACTGAATTAGGTCGAATTCCCGGTAATAATGAACAACTACAGATTACACTTCACAATGGTATACTTCTCGAAACGGAAAAAATGGACGGTTCTCGATTAGTGGAATTGAAAGTTATGATTCCCGAAACACGGTTAAAAGATACTTTAAAGAGTAAAGAATAAAATATGGGATGATAAGGTCAATAGAACTCTAATAAGTTCCATTGACCTTATCATTTTTTACGTCGAAGTTCATTATCATTTATGATAAACTATGAGTAATATGTTTTAGAGAGGACAAAAAATGAATACAGAAGAATTAGAGACTCAAGTAAAAAAACGCCGAACATTTGCGATTATTTCTCATCCCGATGCTGGTAAAACAACCATTACAGAACAATTACTTTTATTCGGTGGGGTTGTCCGTTCTGCCGGAACAGTTAAGGGTAAAAAATCTGGTACTTTTGCAAAATCTGATTGGATGGAAATTGAAAAGAAACGTGGTATTTCTGTTACTAGTTCAGTTATGCAATTTGATTACGCCGATAAGCGGGTTAATATTTTAGATACACCTGGGCATGAGGATTTCTCGGAAGATACCTACCGAACATTAATGGCCGTAGATTCTGCAGTCATGGTTATTGATTCTGCAAAAGGAATTGAACCACAAACAAAGAAATTATTTAAAATTTGTAAAATGCGTGGCATTCCTATTTTCACATTCATCAATAAGATGGATCGTGATGGACGTGAGCCACTTGATTTAATGGCTGAACTCGAAGAGGTCTTGGGCGTTGAATCATACCCAATGAACTGGCCAATTGGTATGGGTAAAGGCTTAAAGGGATTATACGATATCTACAACCATCGTATTGAACTTTACCAAAAAGAAGATAAAGGCATGGACTACGTTGATTTAAATGACGCCGGTGAGATTGAAGGCGACCATCCTTTAAAAGAAGATAGTATCTATCAAGAAGTGCTAGATGAAATTGAATTATTGGGCGATGCTGGTAATACCTTTGATGAAGCAAAAATCGCAACAGGGGATTTAACGCCGGTTTTCTTTGGATCAGCATTAACTAACTTTGGTGTAAAAACGTTCTTAGATATTTATTTGAACTATGCACCAGCACCACAAGAACATAAAACGATTGAAGAAACAACGATACAACCAACAAATGAACATTTTTCTGGGTTTGTTTTCAAAATTCAAGCAAATATGAATCCTAATCATCGTGATCGAATTGCGTTTATTCGAATTTGTTCAGGTGAATTTGAACGTGGGATGGATGTTAAATTAGCAAGAACTGAAAAGAAAATGCGTTTATCTAATTCAACCCAATTTATGGCAGATTCTCGTGAAGTTTTAGAATCAGCTGTAGCTGGCGATATTATTGGATTATATGATACTGGTAATTTCCAAATTGGCGATACAATCAGTAACATGAAGAAACCAATTACCTTTGAAAAATTACCTCAATTTACGCCTGAATTATTCATGAGCGTTAATGCTAAAAATGTAATGAAACAAAAATCATTCCATAAGGGTATTCAACAGTTGGTTCAAGAAGGTGCTGTTCAATTATATAGAAGTTACAACACGGGTGACTATATTCTGGGTGCCGTTGGTCAACTTCAATTTGAAGTCTTCCAATTCAGAATGTTAAATGAATATAATTCAGAAGTTATCATGACACCAATGGGTTCTAAAACAGCTCGCTGGATTGATCCAGAACAATTGGATGAAAAGATGTCAAGTTCACGTAACTTACTTGTTAAAGATCGACAAGACTTACCGTTGTTCTTGTTTGAAAATGCATTCGCAGAACGCTGGTTTGCTGACAAATATCCAAACGTTACATTAACATCAAAACTATAAACGAAAAGAGGTATACCAATTGGTATACCTCTTTTTTGAGTGCTTATTAATTTAATGAGTAAGGCATTTTGATGTAAGTTTCATCAATAAAACCACCATCTTTTAATTCAAACCAAACATCATTACTTGATGATAACTGACTGATTAAAGTAACTTGTGTATTGTCAGCTAAAACTCGTAATTTTTTACCATAAGGTTTAGTGTAAATAGTTACAGATTTATTAGGAATGTAATCAATTGAAGCAGAGTGATTGATTATTTTTTTAGTAAATTCATTGGTGTCATTGTCGGGTAATAAAGCATATTTGGGTTGAATAATCATTTTTACATTAGAAGTACTTTCTAACCATTGATTGCCACCTATGCTGTACCAAATAGTTCCCAAATTCGTTTCGATTTTTTCAAATACTTGTAAAATAACGCCAGCAGGTAAGAAGGCGGGATAGGAGTTACCCTCGGGTAAGTCATAAGGACGTACGCGTTTTGTAATCTGGATGTATGCGTCAATTTGATCGACGGTTTTCCAATTGATGTTGCGATAATAATAGTAGATGGTTTGTTGTTCATTTGTGAAAGTACCATAACTAGTTTTTGAGGCACGCAATAAATTGAACCCTGGAATATTGACAGGGTCATAAGTGAAAGGGTCATTCAAATGGCCACGTAGTAAAGTGGGTGAGCCGATTAAGTAGCCACCATCAATATCTTGATTATAAATCCAAACGGCAGCGCCATGTTTCTTTTCATAGCTTAAAATAATAGCACCATAGTTGGTTACAAAAGTACTTGTGAATCCCGAAATGCCAACTAGATTATAATCATTGATTGGTTCAAATTGAAGTCTTAAATCGCTACCTATAGTGCCACTGATAATTTGCGGACGAGATAGATTATTATTATTTTGGTCTTTATAGTAAACAATCATTGTGGCATCTGAAACAGATGTTGGTAGAAAAGTTTTTTCTTCAATGACTTCATGTTTCTTTTGTTTTGGTGCCTTATATTTTTTTGTTGATTCAGAATTGAATACAAATTGTATATCGGAAGTGGAAGTAGGTTGGTCATTTTTTGTAAAAACAGACAACATATTCCGGAAGAAATCTCTTAAGGCGATTTTAATCAGCTCCATTCATAATCTAATATCATAATTATAACCTAAAAAGATTAATTATTGGGGAAAAGTGTTTGAAATATCGTTTATTTATTTAAAAGAATGAATAAAATAAAAAAAGATGCAGACTCAGAAAAAATTATCTGAGTCTGCATCTTTAGTTTAGCCTTTACTTTTCAACGTTAGAGTCGGAATCTTTAACATCAGTAGTTGTATCGGCTGATATCTTAATTTCATCTTTTTCAATTTTTGCAGCTAATTTTGTTACATCAGGATTATCAAGGTAGAAGTCAGCTATTTGATCTTCAATCTGTTCCTGGATAACACGTCTTAGTGGACGAGCACCCATTGCGGGATTGTAGCCTAAATCAACTAATTTTTCTTCAACCCGATTTGTAACGTGAAGTTCTAAGTTTTGATTTTTAAGAACTTTATTAACGTCATCAAGCATGATACTTACGATTGAAACTAAGTTTTCTTTACTTAATGAGTTAAATTCAACGATGTCATCAAAACGGTTTAAAAATTCAGGACGGAAGTAATTTGATAGTTTATCAATGATGGCATGGGTTGCACCAGTTGACGTTGCACCAAAGCCAACATTTGCTTCAGCATCAGCACTACCAGCGTTAGATGTCATAATGATAATCGTATCTTTGAAACTTACCACGCGACCTTGTGAATCTGTTAAACGGCCATCTTCAAGAATCTGCAAGAACATATGCATAACATCAGGATGTGCTTTTTCAACTTCATCTAACAAGATTAAACTGTATGGATTACGACGAACTTGTTCAGTTAATTGACCAGCTTCTTCATAACCAACATAGCCAGGAGGGGAACCAATCAATTTAGAAACTGAATGGTTCTCCATGTACTCACTCATATCGAAACGAATCATTGATTCTTTTGTTCCAAATAATTCTTTTGATAATTGTTTAGCAAGTTCTGTTTTACCAATTCCAGTTGGTCCAACAAACAAGAATGATCCGATAGGACGCCCAGATTTATTGAATCCAATCCGGTTACGGCGGATGGCGCGGGCCACTTTATCAATGGCGTCATCTTGGCCAATGACATTAGCTTGAAGGGAAGTGGCTAAATTTTTCAATTGTTGTTGCTCTTTTTCCTTTAGTTCGCCTACAGGAATCCCTGTTTTTTCTTCAATAATTTGTTCCATTTCTTTTTCGGTTACAATTGGTAATTCATCAGAATCAGTATTACTATCTTGTAATTCTTTGAATTTTGCGACTTGATCGCGATAGTAGGCTGCTTTTTCATAATCTTCGTCGGTTAGTGCAGCTTGTTTTTGAGTTTCAGCGTTTTTAATTTTTTCTGCAACTAATTTGGGATCAATAGCTTTAATGGTTAAATTCATTTTTGACCCAGATTCATCAAGTAAATCGATGGCTTTATCTGGTAAAAAACGATCTTGAATGTAACGGTCAGAGAGAGAAGCAGCAGCTTCAATTGCTTCATCACTATAATGAACATGATGGTAAGCTTCGTATTTCTTTTGAATACCTTTTAAAATGACGATTGACTCTTCGACACTAGGTTCATCAACTTGGATAGGCTGTAAACGACGTGCAAGCGCAGCATCTTTTTCGATTTGACGATATTCATTTAGAGTTGTTGCGCCAACGAGTTGTAATTCGCCTCGAGCAAGAGCTGGTTTTAGAACGTTACCGGCATCCATACCACCTTCAGCATTACCAGCGCCTACAATTTCATGAATTTCATCAATGAATAGAATGATAGACTTATCATTTTTAAGTTCCTTCATTAATTGTTGCATTCGTTCTTCGAACTGACCACGAATACCCGTTCCTTGAACTAATGAAACAACATCTAATCGAATAACTTGTTTGTTTAAAAGTTTTTGAGGAACAGCTGAATCAACAATTTTTTGAGCTAATCCTTCAACGACTGCTGTTTTACCAACACCAGCTTCGCCGATTAGAACAGGATTATTTTTTGTCCGACGATTCAAAATTTCAATGATTTGATTAATTTCTTGATCGCGACCAATGACCGGGTCAATATTTCCTGCCCGTGCCTCATCGGTTAAATTAAGACCGAATTGACCAAGGATTGTATCCTTACCATTATTTTTATTAGCGCCACCATTTCTACCAGCTTGGGTAGGAGGTGTCTGCTCTTTTCTTTGTGAACTATTATTTTGACTATTTGGTGCAATCGCATTAAATAAATCATCAAGGTTACCAAAGCTAAATGGATCTTGTTGATTATTACGGATTTGACCATTACTTAAACGCTCTTGTTCATCTTTTAGTAATCGATAACAATTTTGACATAAATCGTATTCTTGATGTTGACCATTTAAGTTAGTTGATAAGTGTATTGTCGCTGGATTGATTTGACAATTTTGACAGATCATATGTGTCACAACCTTTCATATTTCGTTCGTATAGTTTAGTTTATCTAAGATCAAAAACATGTTGACCATCTTTGACCTTCGATGAATAGTATACAAAATATGGAAAAATTCTGCAAGCAATTAGAACTCCTTTTTTACATTTTATGGAGGCTAATCTATAATGAATTTAGTATAGTAGATTTTAGTGAAAAGAGGTTTGAAAATGAGCGAAGATTATAAAGCAAAAATTGATGCATTGATTGCTGGTGAAATAGAGACAATAACAATCAACCCAGATGAATTTATGGCGTTTCAACTTGTTTGGCAAAAAGAAAAATTACGTAAGGCAATCGTTGGTAATGCGCAAAGAGAAGGTCAAATTATTTACAAATATGTTAGTTTGAAAAACTAAAGACTTGTATCATTTTTTAAATAATGGTATTATTTGTCTCTAAAGACTAATGTGTTTAATTTATTAATGAAAACGTGTTCTTTGCTTTTGTTAGTGGGTTATGCATTTTTCTAAAATAAAAAAATATAGAACATCAAGGAGATAATTAATTATGGAAAAGAAAGACTTTCACGTAATCGCAGAAACAGGTATCCACGCGCGTCCAGCTACATTATTGGTACAAGCAGCAAGCAAATTTACTGCTGACGTTGCTTTGGTTTACGGAGAAAAATCAGTAAACTTGAAATCAATCATGGGCGTTATGTCATTAGGCGTTGGTCAAAATGCTGATGTAACAATCACTGCTGATGGCGCTGACGAAACAGATGCAATCGCAGCTATTACAGAAACAATGACGAAAGAAGGACTTGCTGAATAATGTCGAAAATGCTAAAAGGGATTGCTGCTAGTGATGGTATTGCCATTGCTAAAGCATATATGTTAGTTCAACCCGATTTGTCATTCTCGCAAGTAAGCATTGAAGATCCAGAGTCAGAAATCAAACGCCTTGATGCTGCTGTTGCAGCATCAAGTGAAGATTTGAAACTAATCAAACAAAAAGCTGCAGAAAACCTCGGCGCAGAAGAAGCCGAGGTTTTTGAAGCTCATTTGACAATCCTTTCAGATCCTGAACTTATGGGCAACATTGGCGATAAAATCAAAAATGATAAGGTCAACGCTGAAGCAGCATTGAAGGATGTCACAGATATGTTCATTTCAATGTTTGAAGATATGACTGATAATGCTTATATGCAAGAACGTGCAGGCGATATTCGTGATGTTACGAAACGTGTAATGAGTCATTTATTAGGAGTTACAATTCCTAATCCTGCTCTTATCGATCAAGAAGTTGTGGTCGTTGCACATGATTTAACACCATCGGATACAGCCCAATTAAATCGTAAATTTGTTAAAGGATTTATTACTGATGTTGGTGGACGTACTTCTCATTCTGCTATTATGTCTCGTACGCTTGAAATTCCTGCTGTTGTAGGCGCTGGTGATCCAACGACTGCAATCTCAGAAGGTGATATGGTTATTGTTGATGGTATCAATGGTGACGGAATTATCAATCCTACTGCTGAAGAAATTTCAACATATGAAGCAAAAGCAAAAGCTTTTTCTGATCAAAAAGCTGAATGGGAAGAACTAAAAGACGCTAAAACAGTTACTGCTGATGGCGTACATTTTGATTTAGCTGCTAATATCGGTACACCTAAGGATGTTGAGGGTGCAGTAGATAATGGTGCTGAAGCAGTTGGTTTATTCCGTTCAGAATTCTTATACATGGATGCTAGTGAATTACCTTCAGAAGATGATCAATTTAAAGCTTATAAAGCTGCAGTTGAAGGTATGAATGGTAAACAAGTAGTTGTAAGAACAATGGATATTGGAGGCGATAAGGAATTACCTTACTTGCCATTACCAGAGGAAATGAATCCGTTCTTAGGATATCGCGCAATCCGTATTAGTTTGGATCGTCAAGATATTTTCAGAACACAACTTCGTGCTCTACTTAGAGCTTCTCATTATGGACAATTAGCAATTATGTTCCCTATGATTGCAACTGTTGATGAATTTAAATCAGCAAAAGCTATCTATACTGAAGAACGTACTAAGTTAATTGACGCTGGTGTACCAGTAGCAGATAAACTTGAAGTCGGTATGATGATGGAAATTCCTGCTGCTGTTATGAACGGTGATCATTTGGCTAAGTATGCTGATTTCTTTAGTATTGGTACAAATGATTTAATTCAATATTCAATGGCTGCTGATCGAGGTAATGAACAAGTGTCATACCTTTACCAACCTTATAACCCATCAATTTTACGTTTGATTAAAATGGTAATTGATTCGGCTCATAAAGAAGGTAAGTGGGCAGGTATGTGTGGCGAAATGGCCGGCGATCAAATTGCCGTACCTATTTTAGCTGGAATGGGACTTGATGAATTCTCAATGAGTGCTTCGTCAATTCTTAAAACACGTAGTTTAATGAAAAAATTAGATACAACAAAAATGAAGGAATTAGCTGATAAAGCTGTTTCTGACTGTGAAACTAATGAAGAAGTTATTGCATTAGTTGAATCTTACATGAAATAAATTAAACACAAAAAAACTGGTAATTTCGATTATCAGTTTTTTTGTGTTTAATTGGGAATAGATGAGAATAGTCTACTTTTATTGCATAACGGGTGAGAAACCAATATAATTAAAACTATTATATTAGAATAGACAAGGGGACCTTATCGTGAATATTGGAATTTTTACAGATACATATTTTCCACAAGTGAGCGGTGTGGCGACTTCAATAAAAACACTAAGAAACGAGCTCGAAAAAGAGGGACATACCGTCTATATCTTTACGACGACTGACCCACATGTTGATAAGACAGTATATGAACGTAATATTTTTAGATTCTCTAGTATTCCATTTGTTTCTTTTACAGATAGAAGAATTGCTGTTAGAGGCTTATTTCAAGCTTACCAAGTGGCAAAAGAACTAAATTTAGACGTTATTCATACACAGACTGAATTTTCTATGGGCTGGATTGGTAAATTTGTTGCAAGAAATTTAAAAGTTCCTTGTTTACATACCTATCATACAATGTATGAAGATTATTTACATTACATTGCCAATGGTAAGTTATTGAAACCATACCATGTTAAGCAAATGACAAAAACATTTGCATTCCATATGAGCGGGATTATCGCACCAAGTACACGCGTTCAGACGTTGCTACAGAAGTATGGTGTGAAATCAGAAATACGAGTTATCCCTACAGGGGTAGACATTTCTCAATTTGAACAAATTGAAACAGAAGATTATCGTTCTAAATTAGACATTTCTGAAGATCAACCAGTCATGCTTGCGTTAAGTCGATTGGCATTTGAAAAGAATACACAAGAAATTATTGATGGTATGCCAGCGATAATTAAAAAAGTACCGAATGTTTTACTCTTGATTGTAGGGGATGGTCCGGCACGTGAAACCCTTGAAGAGCAAACAGAAAGTTTAAATTTAAAGGACAACGTCAGATTTATTGGTGAAGTTGATAATGATGAGGTATTCCATTTTTATCAGTTAGCAGATTTATTTGTGTCTGCATCAGTAACAGAATCTCAAGGATTGACGTTTATCGAAGCTTTAGCTGCTGGAACACCGGTTATTGCTAAAACGGGTAAATATACTGACGAGTTAATGGAAAAACCAGAAGTTGGTAAAACTTTTTCATCTGAAACTGAAATGGTGACTGATATTATTGATTACTTAAATAGATGTCATGAAGAAGTTGATCCAGAGCCAAGATTAGAAAAGTTAAAAGAAATTTCAGCGGCAACATTTGGATCAAAAGTTGCTGAATTTTACCAAGATGCTCAAATTCATTATGTTGAAATAGAAGAAGAGGATGACGAAATCAGTCATCTATAAACGAATTTATTTTCAAAGGAGTTTCAACCATGCTATTAATTAACATGTTTTCTGCGGCCAATTCGGTTAAAGGACAAGGGGTCGGTAGCGCATATACCGAAATGATGAAGTTGCTCAAAGAACGCTTTCCAACTGAATTCAAAATTAGTGTGAATAAATATAGTCGCTCAGATATTAGTCATTACCATACCATCAATTTTCCTTATTACCTTTCGACTTTTATGCCAGGTAGAGGTAAAAAAATTGGCTATGTCCATTTTTTACCAGAAACACTTGAGGGAAGTGTTAAAATTCCACAACCTTTTAAAGCCATTTTTTATTGGTATGTAATTGCTTTTTATAAACGAATGGATCATATTGTCGTGGTTAATCCAAGTTTTATTCCAAAACTTGAAGCGTTTAAGATTCCAAAAGAACGCGTCACGTATATTCCTAATTTTGTTTCAAAAAAAGTTTTTTATGAAAAAACCGTGGAAGAAAAACAAGCTTTTAGAGATGCGTTAGGTATTCCAGCCGATAAATTTGTTGTTTTTGGTGATGGTCAAGTTCAAGAAAGAAAAGGTGTGCCCGATTTTATTAAGTTAGCTAAGCAAAATCCTGATATCCAATTTATTTGGGCCGGTGGCTTTTCATTTGGTAAGTTAACTGACGGTTATGCTGAATTAAAAAAAGTAGTTGATAATCCGCCTAGTAATTTAACGTTTACTGGGATTATTGATCGAGAAGCTCTAGTAAATTATTACAATATTGCTAACCTTTTCTTACTGCCATCTTTCAATGAATTGTTTCCAATGTCAGTATTAGAAGCATTTAGTTGTGGGACACCTGTATTATTGCGCGATTTAGATCTTTATAAAGCGGTTATTGAGGGCTATTATGATGCCGCGACAGATGTTAATGGTATGCAAATTAAATTGAGAAAATTAAAAGAAGATCCCAATGCGTTATCAGTTTTGCATGACAAAGCAGATCAGGCATCAGCATACTATTCTGAGGATAGATTGGCTGAAATTTGGCATCAATTTTACTTGGACCAGAGCAAAGAGGGCTAAAAGATGACTCGAAAAAACATAGGTTTATTGACGTTAATGGTTATAATTGGGATGGGGATATTCGCTTATTCTTTAAAAAATGTATCAATTCAGTCGCTCGTTAAAGCTTTAGTTAATATTAATATATGGTGGTTATTAGTAGCAGTATTTTGTATCTGTATGTACTTTGTCATTGAAGCATTTGTTGTTCAACGGTTCATGATAGGGCAACATAAAAAATTTACATTTAAGAATGCAATTCGTATTCCACTGATTGAACAATTATTTAATGGAATCACACCTTTTTCAACAGGTGGACAACCTGCACAATTGTTTGCGATGGCTCAGTCAGGTGTGGACGCTGGTCGTGCAAGTTCCATTTTATTAATGAAATTTGTCGTTTACCAGGCAATGATTGTTATTAATTTTATTGTTTGTTTACTAATTGGGTTTCAATACATTCAAGATAAAGTTAATTATCTAATGGTATTCGTGATTTTTGGATTTGTGATTCATTTAGCTGTGATTACTGCTTTGTTAATGATCATGTATTGGTATGGATTCACTAAAAAATTAGTGTATGTTTGTATGCTAGTTGTTAAGTTATTCGTTAAAGGGGATCGTTTTGATCGCTGGAATACAAGTATTTATTCAAAAATTGAAAACTTCCATAAAGAGAGTTTACGTATGAAGAATGAAAAGAAAATGATTTTTCACGTTTTTGTATTAACATTCTTCCAACTCGCGTTTTACTATTTAATTCCATACTTTATTATGTTGTCATTGGGATACACATCAGTGAATGTGATTATGATTACAGCACTTCATGTGCTTATTGTCATGGTAATTTCACTTTTCCCAATTCCGGGGGGAACTGGTGGTGCAGAATATAGCTTCGCGATTGTCTTTTCTAGTTTCATGACCAGTCACAGTAAATTGATTTTAGCCATGTTGTTATGGCGTATTTTAACTTACTATGTTGGACTATTTGCGGGAATGTTTGCTTTAGTTGTTAAACCAGATAAGGTAGAAGAAGTTGGAATTGAAGATTAAATAAATGAAATATGATAGTAACCATTGCTGATGATAGATTTTCTATTATTGGCAATGGTTTTTTTTGTGTTTTATAAGGAGAAGAACGTGTTTCTTTAAGCAATACTAAAATCGCTAATCAGTTTATTACTATTCAAAATAACGACAAAAAAGCACTGTCAAATGACAATGCTTTTATTAGTTAGCTTTTCAAAATCGTTAAATATATTGTGATAAAGCGTCTTTAACTTGCTCTTTTGAATGATAACCGACGAGTGTATCAACAACTTCGCCATCTTTTTTAATCATTAATGTGGGAATTCCCATGATACCAAAATCGTCAGCTGTTTTAGGATTTTGGTCAACATCCATTTTAGCAAATTTAACCTTGTCACCTATTTCTTGTTCTAATTCCTCAATTGCTGGTGATTGCATTTTGCAAGGGCCACACCATGTTGCCCAAAAATCCGTCAATGTTATACCTGAATCTGTAACTGTTTTGAAATTTTCATCTGTAATTGCTTGTACCATTTGAATTCCTCCTTTATTTATTTGAATATAATATCAGAGGAAATATAATTAGCCTAAATATATGCTTACAAAAAGTAAGTATAAAGAAATAACGCCGTATTTTTATTTATTTTGTGTCATGTAGTCATTCAAACGTTCCATCCCAAGCACTAAATTCTCCATACTAGAAGCGTAACTTAAGCGAACGTAACCTTGACCAGAATCACCAAAAGCAGTTCCTGGAATTAAGGCAAGTTTATTATTAAAAGCTAGTTCTTTACAGAATGCCATAGAATCTTGGTTATATCCTGCAGGAATTTTTGCGAAAATATAAAAAGCGCCACTAGGTTGTGCCATTTCAAAATGCATTTTTTTCATTTCAGCCATAACGAAATCACGGCGTTTTTTATATTCAACATTCATTATGCGACCATCGTCTTTACCGTCACGTAAGGCAGCAATTCCAGCACGTTGAGAAACACTTGTTGCAGAGGTTACTAAGTATTGATGAACTTTTTTTAATTCATCAGTCATCGCTTTGGGAGCAAGCAAGAATCCAATGCGCCAGCCAGTCATGGCATGCGATTTTGATAAACCATTAATTAGGACAGTTTGGTCACGGATATATTTTGCAATTGAGACATGTTCATGATCATAAGTTAATTCACTATAAATTTCATCACTAATTGCCCATAATTTTTGCTTTCTAATTTCATCAGTTATCGCAATAACTTCATCTTCGGTCCAAGAAATACCAGTTGGATTACTTGGATTAATTAGGATAATACCTTTAATATTTTCATTTGGATTATCTTTAACAGCTTGATTAATCATCTCAGGTGTTAATCTAAAGTTATTATCACGTGTGTTGATAAAAATTGGTTTAACCCGATTTAAAGTAATCAGTGGCATATAGCCAGGGTAGAGTGGCGTTGGGACAAGAACGGCATCGCCGGGGTTGAAGATAGTCTGTAAGGCAGTTGCGATGGCTTCAGTTGCACCAACTGTAACTAGAATTTCAGATTGTGCATCATAAGTAACGTCATATTTTTCATTAAAAAATTCACTGGCAGCTTCACGTAACTCAATATCACCAGCCATACCCATATAATGTGAGTAATTTTCATGAATGGCTTCGATGGCAGCTGCTTTAACATGATCGGGTGTATTAAAATCTGGTTCACCCATTGTTAATTTAATCATATCAGGAATTTGGCTCACTTCATCATCAAATTGACGAATATCTGAGACCTCTATTTTAAATACTTGATCGTTCAAATCTTTTCTAAATAAGCTCATTTTTATGCCTCCAAGTCTAATAACTAACAGTTTAGCATAAAAACAAGTTAAGAAACGATTATAATCTGCTTAATCAGGTGTAAATGTATAGAAAATTTGGTATTATTAACTATGATATTGAAAGGGGAACAACTATGAAAAATTCTCAGTTAGTAGCAATCATTAGTCGCTTAGAGGCTATGCAAAAAGAAGATAACGGCGAAATCCAAACAAGACACTTCGAACGTGAAGGTGTTGAAAAGGGAATCGTTGAATATGATCCAGATATGAAAGCATATACGTTAGAAGATTTAAGTAACCATACTAAATTTCCTTTCGATGATATTGATTTAATTGCAATGGAAGTTTACGACTTACTATTTAGTTAATCAATAACTGAAACATAGATTGAAAGACATTTTCGTGTTCTCGAAAACTGATCTTAAAAAATGGAGGCACTAAGATGCGGTCAACTTTAAAATATGTTCAGGATAAATTGAGCTCAAGATGGGGATTCCTCCTCTTGACGCTCGTTTTATTTTGGGCCAAAACAGTTGTTGCTTATGAAACCAAATTTACATTAGGTGCAACAGGTAGCATGCAACAATTTTTACTTTATATTAATCCAATACCAACAGCGTTATTATTATTTGGAATTGCAATCTACTTTAAGGGTAAAAAATCATATTGGATTTTGCTGATTGTTGATTTTATTCAAACATCATGGCTTTTTGCAAATATGGTTTATTATCGTGAGTTTTCAGATTTTCTTTCACTAGGAATTATCAAAAATTCAGGTTCAGTAGCTAATAATCTAGACAAGGGAATTGCCGGTATTTTACGACCAACTGATTTCTTTGTTTATATCGATATTATTATTTTAATTTTGATTCTTGTCTTTAAATTAGTCAAAATTGACTATAACCCAATTAAAAAGCGTTATGCTTTTATCCTGACTATTGCATCTGTACTTTTAGCTTTAGGGAACTTAGGTTTAGCTGAAAAGGATCGTTCTCAATTATTGACAAGAACTTTTGATAATAACTATATTGTTAAATATTTAGGCTTGAATTTCTATGCGGGATATAATGTTTATCAAACGCAAAAAGAAAGTGCGACACGTAAAAATGCCACTGCTAAAGATATGGATAAAGTTCTAAAGTATTTGGATAAAAATCGTTCTAATTCAAATATAAAGTATTATGGAAAAGCGAAGGGTAAAAATGTTTTTGTGATTCATCTAGAAAGTTTCCAACAGTTCATGATCGATTATAAATGGGATGGGCAACAAGTTACGCCTAACATTAATAAATATTATCATGATCAAAATACATTATCATTTGATAATTTCTTTAATCAAGTTGGACAAGGTAAAACGTCTGATGCTGAAATGATGTTGGAAGCATCCCTTTATGGGTTACCATCTGGTTCAGCGATGACGACTTATGGCACACAAAATACATTCCAAGCAGCACCCGCTATTCTTGATCAAAAAGGCTACTCTACAGCAGCTTTCCATGGTGACGTGGGTAGTTTCTGGAATCGTAATAATACTTATAAATCATTTGGTTACCAGTATTTCTTCAGTGAACCTTATTATGATGTCAAAGCTAACTATAAAGTTGGTTATGGGATGAAAGATAAGATTTTCTTGAAGCAATCGGTTAAGTATATTGAACAATTACCCCAACCTTTTTATGCTAAACTCATCACACTAACTAACCATTATCCATATGATTTAGATAGTGCGAATACGTCAATCAAAAAGACGGATACAGACGATAGTACGGTTGATGGTTATGTTCAAACATCTAAATATCTTGATCAATCATTCGGAGAATTCGTTAGTTACTTGAAGAAGAGTGGCTTGTATAAGGACAGTATGATTGTGATGTATGGTGATCACTATGGTATCTCTAATAATCATCCGAAAGCTATTGCACAGCTTTTAGGTAAAGACAAAGTAACAAGTTATGATTTAACGATGTTCCAAAAGGTACCATTTATGATTCATATGAATGGCCTTAAGGGCGGTATTAATCATACTTATGGTGGTGAAATTGATGTGCTACCAACTTTACTTGATCTATTAGGCGTTAAGAATACCGATACGGTTCAATTTGGTAATGATTTATTATCGAAAAATCGTAACCAAACGGTTGCCTTTAGAAATGGTGATTTCGTTTCACCAACCTTTACAAAAGTTGGAAATACCACGTATAACACTAAGACTGGTAAAGAAATCGAAAAACTAACGGCAGCACAACAAAAAGTTTATAACAAAGAATTAAAACATGTTACAACGTCATTATCATTATCAGATGAAGTTATTACGGGTGATCTATTAAGATTCTACGCACCAAGTAATTTCACTAAAGTAAATAAATCTGACTATAATTACAAGAAAAGTGACGCTCTTGAAACTTTGAAAAAAGCACAAGAGAAAGAAAAAACCAGTTTAATTGAACAACACGGTGGGGTATCTACCGAAAGTTTATTCAAAACTGATGCTCCAGAATTAAAATAACGATTGAAGTCATAACGTCATGTTATGGCTTTTTTTGTTGTAACCTTTACACAATCTTTACAATACCCCCACAGGACCTTTACATTAAAAATATAAACTTAATGTATAAGTTAAATATCGATATTTATGGAGGAAGTTACTATGAAAAAGGGATCTTTAGTAATGATTGGTGGAATTTTATCCATCATGTTATTAACTTTAACGGGATGTGAGACACAATCAAATTCAGGAAAATCGATTACAATTGTTGGATCTACAGCTTTACAACCTTTAGTTGAGGCAGCTGGTGAAGAATACGGGACTGAAAATGTTGGCGTCTTTGTTAATGTTCAAGGTGGCGGATCCGGAACAGGATTGAGTCAAGTTCAAGAAAAAGCCGTTAGCATTGGTAACTCAGATGTTTTTGCTGAAGAAAAATCAGGCATTAAGGCAAGTAAACTTGTAGACCATCAAGTTGCCGTTGTTGGAATTACGCCAGTTGTGAATAATGGTGTGGGCGTTAAAAACGTCTCAAAAAAACAACTTATAGATATTTTTACTGGTAAATTAACAAATTGGAAGCAACTAGGTGGCAATGATTTACCAATTGTCCTTTTAAATCGTGCATCTGGTTCGGGAACACGATTAACATTTGAAAAATGGGGATTAGAAGGTAAGCAAAGTAAAGATGCACAGGAACAAGATTCAACGGGAATGGTTCGACAAATTGTCGGATCGACACCTGGTGCAATAAGTTATATGGCTTTCTCATACGTTGATAAAACGGTCGATGTACTTTCTGTTGATAAAGTTAAACCAACTGAAAGTAATGTTGCCTCAAATAAATGGAAAATCTGGTCATACGAACATATGTATACGAATGGTGAACCCACGGGATTAACAAAACAATTTTTAACTTATATGATGTCAAATAAAATTCAAAAACAGGTTGTTAGTAAATTAGGTTATATTCCAACAACACAGATGCAAGTGAGTCGTTCGGTTGAAGGTAAAATAACACCAATTAAGAAGGGGATGTAGTTATGGATCCGATTCGTGAAAGTTTACTCAAAAAATCAAAAGCATCTAAACTAGAGATGCGCGGTAAAATAATTACTTATTTCTGTATTGGACTAATCGTCGCTATTGTTCTTGCTATCTTTTATTTCGTTGCTTCAAAAGGATTAGCAACGTTCTTTACTGATAAAGTATCAATTAAAGATTTTTTATTAGGAAAGAGTTGGAACCCTGGAACGCTTGATAAAGCAGGTAAGCCAGAAGTTGGGGCTTTACCAATGATTTCTGGATCATTCTTTGTCACTTTTTTATCAGCATTAATTGCAACACCTTTCGCTATTGGAACAGCTATTTTCATGGTTGAAATTTCACCAAATACGGGTAGCCGAATTTTACAACCGGTAACTGAATTATTAGTTGGTATTCCTTCAGTTGTTTATGGATTTATTGGTCTTTCAGTTGTGGTCCCATTTGTTCGAAGTATTTTTGGTGGAACAGGGTTTGGTATTTTATCTGGGACATTTGTGTTATTTGTTATGATTCTACCAACCGTTACGTCAATGACTGTTGATACTTTAAAATCTGTCCCACGTTATTACCGGGAAGCCTCACTGGCCTTAGGTGCAACACGTTGGCAAACAATTTATAAAGTTATTCTAAGAGCAGCAACACCAGGTATCATGACAGCGGTTGTTTTTGGTATGGCACGAGCTTTTGGTGAAGCCTTAGCCGTTCAAATGGTTATTGGTAATGCATCATTGATGCCATCAAGTTTAATTACACCATCATCAACTTTAACAAGTATTTTGACGATGGGAATTGGAAATACTGTCATGGGCTCATTAGAAAATAATGCGCTATGGTCACTTGCTTTAATTCTATTATTAATGTCATTATTCTTTAACATGGTTGTTAGAGTAATTGGTAAGAGAGGGGCGCTTAAATAATGAATCCTAAAAAAGTAGATAAAATCGCAACAAGTATTTTATATGGTATTGCCGGATTCGTCGTTCTTGTTTTAGCGGCCTTACTTGGCTATATATTGGTTAGAGGTGTGCCACATATCAGCTGGCATTTCTTAACATCACCCGCAAAATCATTTTCAAGTGGTGGTGGAGTAGGAATCCAATTGTTTAATTCCTTCTATCTATTATTATTAACATTATTGATTTCTTTCCCTATTTCATTGGGAGCGGGTATTTGGTTATCAGAATACGCTAAAAATAATTGGGTGACGACGGTTATTAGAACGTCTGTTGAAATTTTAAGTTCATTACCTTCAGTTGTTGTTGGGCTTTTTGGGTTTTTGATTTTCGTTGTCCAATATAATTTCGGTTTTTCAATTTTATCAGGTGCATTAGCCTTAACGTTCTTCAATTTACCTTTATTAACAAGATCAATCGAAGAGTCATTACGTTCTATCCCATATTCACAACGTGAGGCTGGCTTTTCGTTAGGATTATCGCGTTGGGAAACCGTTACGAGAGTTATTGTTCCAGATGCAGTACCTGGTATTTTAACGGGTGTTATATTGAGTGCCGGCCGTATCTTTGGTGAAGCAGCTGCGTTAATTTATACTGCTGGTCAAAGTGCGCCAGCACTAGATTTTACAAACTGGAATCCAGCTAATATTGCGAGTCCGTTAAATCCAATGCGTCCAGCTGAAACATTAGCTGTTCATATCTGGAAAATTAATTCAGAAGGTATTATGCCTGATGCATCAGCTGTTTCTGCAGGCGCATCAGCCGTCTTAATTATCGCAGTGCTTTTATTTAATTTCTTAGCTCGATTCGGTGGTAAAGCACTTTATCGTAAAATTACATCAAGTAAATAGATCATTAGGGGGTCAAAGAATATGGTAGAAAATAAAACTGAAAAATCTAGAATTATGACCTTCAATGAAGATAAACATGAGATAGCTTTAGAAACCAAAGATTTACATGTTCATTATGGTTCTAATGAAGCAATTCGAGATGTTAGTTTACAATTTGAACGGTTTAAAATTACAGCTTTAATTGGGGCATCTGGTTCTGGTAAATCAACTTATCTTAGATCGTTGAATCGTATGAATGATGGGATTGCTGATGTAACAGGACAAATTATTTACCGTGATTTAGATATAAATAAAGATAATGTTGATATTTATGAAATGAGAAAACATATTGGAATGGTATTTCAACGACCTAATCCATTTTCAAAATCAATTTATGAAAATATAACGTTTGCTTTGAAACGTCATGGGATGAAAGATAAGCAGTTACTTGAAGAACGCGTTGAAAAATCACTTAAACAAGCTGCACTTTGGGATCAAGTTAAAGATGATTTGAATGTGAGTGCGTTATCATTGTCTGGTGGACAACAACAACGTTTATGTATCGCTAGAGCGATTGCTATGGAACCTGACATCTTATTGTTAGATGAACCAGCTAGTGCGTTAGATCCAATTTCAAGTCGAATTGTTGAAGAATCACTTTTAGAACTGAAAGAAAAGTACACGATTGTCATTGTGACACACAATATGCAACAGGCTTCACGTATTTCAGATTACACAGCATTTTTCCATTCAGGAAATGCGGTAGAATATGATAAAACAACAACTATTTTTACGCGACCAACAATTAAACTAACGGATGATTATGTTTCAGGAAACTTCGGTTAAGGGGGAAAGGCCAAATGACTAAAATAATTGAAACAAATGATGTTCATTTGTATTATGGTAAGAAAGAAGCCCTCAAAGGAATTAATCTTGATTTCAATGAAAAAGGGATTACCGCTTTAATCGGTCCATCTGGTTGTGGTAAATCAACATATTTAAGAACGTTAAATCGCATGAATGATTTAATTCCAGGTGTAACCATTACAGGTACAGTTAAATTAAAAAATGAAGATATTTACGGTCCTAAAATGGATACCGTAAGATTACGCAAAAATGTTGGGATGGTTTTCCAACAACCTAATCCATTTCCATTTTCAATTTACGAAAATGTTGTATATGGTTTGCGATTAGCTGGCGTTAAAGATAAAGCAATCCTTGATGAAGCTGTTGAAAAAAGCTTGAAACAGGCTGCTGTCTGGGATGATGTAAAGGATGATTTGGGTAAAAATGCGCTTGCGTTATCTGGCGGACAGCAACAACGTGTCTGTATCGCTCGAGTCTTAGCGGTTGAACCTGAGGTCATTTTACTGGATGAACCAACAAGTGCTCTGGATCCTGGTTCAAGTAGTAAAATTGAAAATATGTTGCTAGAATTGCGTGAAAAATATACTATTATAATAGTGACTCACAATTTACAACAAGCTTCTCGAATTTCAGATCGAACTGCCTTCTTTTTAGAAGGTAATTTAATTGAAGTTGCACCAACTAAAAAATTATTTACGCAGCCTGTACAAAAAGAAACGGATGACTACATTAGTGGTCGATTCGGTTAAGAAAGGGAGACAAAATAATGCGATTACTTTTTGATGAAGAACAAGAAAAGCTACACATTAGATTTAGCGAAATGGGTATGATGGTTAGTGAAGCCATTCATAAATCTGTCCGTGCTTTCATTAATCATGATAAAGAGTTGGCCCATGAAGTTATCGTTGGCGATTACAAAATTAATGAACGCGAAATGAAGTTAGAAAAACAAACGTTAGAAATGATTGCATTGTATCAACCTGTTACAAGTGATTTAAGAGATATTGTGACTGTTTTAAAAGCTATTTCTGATTTAGAACGAATGGGAGATCACGCTGTAAGTATTGCGAGATCAACGATTCGTGTTAAAGGCAATCCTAGGGTAACGGAGATTGAAGATGAGATCGGAATTATGGGCGACCACGCACGTAAGATGGTTGAAGAAGTCCTCACAGCTTATATTAGAAAAGATGCCGAAAAAGCTCGTAAAGTTGCTAATTTAGATCTTGAAGTTGATGAATATTTCACGACAATATATGACCAGTGTATCCATGAAATGAAAACGAATCCCGAAACAGTTGTGGGAAGTGCTGACTATTTGATGGTTGCCACTTATCTAGAACGAATTGGCGATTATGTTACAAATGTGTGTGAATGGGTTGTTTATTTAAAAAATGGCCGAATCACTGAATTGAATCCTGGTAAATCAGAGTTAGAAAAAGAAAATGAATAAGGCACTACTCATTTAATAACTAACAATTTCGCGATTGTTAGTTATTTTTAATTTAAACGTTAAAATTTAAGTAAATAACGCTCGTTAAAATTGTAAAATGAGTACGATAAGAAGTACAATAATGATAGATTATTCTGAATGGAGGAACTACAAAATGAAAACAAATAAAAAATTCACAAAATCAACTAATAAAATTATCGCGGGTGTCGCAGCTGGACTTGCCGAATATATAAATTGGAATCCAACACTCGTTAGATTTTTATTTTTAATGCTAATCTTCGCAACAAAAGGCGTATTTATACTTGTCTATATCTTGTTAGCAATTAGCTTACCAGGGAAAAAACGTTCATTTACTAGTTCTTTTGAGCAGTTTACATCTAGTACTGGACAACGGACTAGCTCATCAAGTAAGAGTGGCCGTAAAATTATTAAAGATGTAGAAGTTACAGACGATAAATAATATTAATGATGAGGTGAAGATTCATGGGATTTTGGCAGCGCGTATTAATTAATGCCATACTGTTTTTGGCAATATCTGGTTTTTTTCCAGAGACTTTATTTGTTAAAAGTATCTGGGTTGCATTAATCGCCAGTTTTGTACTGGCCGTACTAAATATGCTAGTTAAACCGTTTTTAGTGATTTTATCACTGCCGGTAACTATTTTCAGTTTAGGATTTTTCTATCTGATTATAAATGCATTTATGTTACAAATGACGTCATTTTTTGTGGGTAATGAATTTAAATTTTCGAGCTTTTGGGCGGCATTTATCATCTCAATTGTGATGAGTATTGCTAATACAATCGTAACAAATTACTTTATTAGAAATAGACAATAGGGGGCATTAAGATGGCCAATGAAGTTTCAGTTAGAAATTTAGTAGATGCAATGGGATTAACTGTTTTAATTGGGAAAGAATACTTGGATGATAAAAAAATTACAACAAGTGATATTTCACGTCCTGGTCTAGAATTAACCGGGTATTTTAATTTTTATCCGAAAGAACGTATTCAATTATTTGGGATGACAGAACATGCTTATGCAAATGGACTGACTCCTGAAGATAGGCAGAATGTGATGAATCAATTAGCAACAGAACAAACACCATGTTTTGTTGTTTCAAATGATTTGGATGTGCCGCTAGAATTATTAGCTATCGTCAAAGAAAGACATATTCCAGTTCTAATTTCAAAACTAACAACGTCACGTCTATCTTCTAATATGGTTAACTTTTTGGAAGCTAAATTAGCTGAACGCCAGTCAATACATGGTGTTTTAGTTGATATTTATGGTCTTGGGGTCATGATTACAGGTGATTCTGGTGTTGGTAAATCAGAAACAGCGCTTGAATTAATTAGACGTGGACATCGGTTAATTGCAGATGATCGTGTTGATGTTTTCCAACAAGATGAGGAGACACTTGTTGGTGAGGCACCTGCAATTTTAAAACATTTACTTGAAATTCGAGGTATCGGTATTATCGATATCATGAACTTGTTTGGTGCAGGAGCTGTCCGTAATGACACTGATATTTCACTAATTATTCATCTAGAAAACTGGACTCCTGATAAACAATTTGATCGATTAGGTAATAATGATGAATTTGTTAAAATATTCAATGTGAATGTGCCAAAAATTTCTGTACCTGTTAAAACAGGACGTAATTTGGCCATTATCATTGAAGTCGCAGCAATGAACTTCCGTGCAAAAACAATGGGTTATGATGCTACTAAAGCATTTGAAGCTAATCTAAATGGCTTAATCCAAACAAATTCAAAAAAAGATTAAGGATTGGACGAGAGTAAATTGAATTATTTATTAGGTGCGTTGAATCCCATCGCAGTTAAATTAGGACCTATTGAAGTTCGTTGGTATGGTGTAATAATTGCGAGTGCAGTAATTCTAGCAGTTATTTTAGCCATTCTTGAAGGCAAAAAAATAGGAATAAATGAAGATACCATATATGATATGGTTCTATGGGCGTTGCCAATTTCAATTGTTTCTGCGCGACTCTATTACGTTGTGTTCGAGTGGTCTTATTACGCTCAACATCTCAGTGAAGTTTATCGAATTTGGGATGGTGGTATTGCTATCTATGGTGGGTTAATAGGCGCAATTATTACAGTGATTATTTTCTGTCAGCGTCGCCATTTGTCAGCATGGTTAATGTTTGATCTAGCGGCACCACTTGTGCTACTTGCGCAATCAATCGGCCGTTGGGGTAATTTTATGAACCAAGAAGCCCATGGTGGAAAAACGACGTTAGAGGCATTGCAAAATTTACATTTACCTGAATTTATTATTAACCAAATGAACATCAATGGCACCTACTATAAGCCAACATTTCTATACGAATCATTGTGGAGTTTTGTTGGATTCTTAATATTAATTGCCTTGAGACATCGAGTACACCTTTTCAAACGTGGAGAAATACTATTTGCATATCTAACTTGGTATTCATTTGGTCGTTTCTTTATCGAAGGAATGAGAACAGATAGCTTAATGTTATTTTCAACAATTCGTGTTTCTCAACTTCTCTCATTAGTGATTTTTATTGGATCAATTAGTTGGTTATTATTGAGAAGATATTGGGAACCGCAAAATCAATGGTATTTAGACGGACAATTGAAATAAAAATTTCTCATAGTTAATGCTATTAGAGGTAAAATTTGGTATGATTAGAATGAATAAATTTTGAAGGAGATTATATAATGACAAAAAAAGTAGCAGTATTAGGCGCCGGTTCTTGGGGTAGTATCCTTGCCGATATCCTAACTGAAAATGGTCATGACATCAGACTTTGGTCAAATGTTCCAGCACAAGTAGCAGAAATGAATGAGTTCCATACAAATAAGCATTACTTGGAAGATTACACTTATTCTAAAGACCTACATGCATATGAAGATTTAAAAGAAGCTTTGGATCAAGTTGACGCTATTTTATTTGTTGTTCCAACAAAAGCAAGCCGTATTGTTGCTAAACAAGTAGCAGCAATTTTAGAAGAAACAGGTAACAAACCAATTATTATTCATGCAAGTAAAGGACTAGAACAAGTCACACACAAACGTATTTCAGAAGTTATTGAAGAAGAAATTCCTGCTGACATTCGTGGTAGTGTTGTTGTCTTCTCTGGCCCAAGTCATGCTGAAGAAGTTGCAAATCGTGATTTAACAACAATTGTTTCAGCAAGTACTGATCCTGAAGCTGCAAGTTTTGTTCAAGATCTCTTTATGAATAAATTCTTAAGAATCTACACAAATAACGATGTTATCGGTGTTGAAATGGGCGCAGCTATGAAGAATATTATCGCCGTTGGTGCTGGTATGCTTCATGGTATGGGCTATGGCGATAACGCTAAAGCAGCTTTGATTACACGTGGATTAGCTGAAATTGCTCGTTTAGGGACATCATTTGGTGCTAACCAATTAACCTTTATGGGACTTTCTGGTGTTGGTGATTTAATCGTTACAGCTACAAGTGTTCATTCACGTAACTGGCGTGCTGGAGACCAATTAGGTCAAGGTAAATCATTAGATGCTGTTGTTGCTGATATGGGTATGGTTATCGAAGGTGTTGGTACTGCTAAGGCTGCTTATGAATTAGCACAACAACAAGGAATTGATATGCCAATCACAAATGCAATTTATGACGTTTTATACAATAATAAAGAAATTAAATCAGTGATTGAAGCTTTGATCAATCGTGAAGGTAAATCTGAATTAGCAGAATAAAAGGGGATTAGACTATGCAAAAAGTTAAAAAAGCCATTATTCCGGCTGCTGGACTAGGGACTCGTTTCTTACCAGCAACTAAAGCGATGGCAAAAGAAATGCTCCCAATTGTTGATAAACCAACGATTCAATTTATTGTTGAAGAGGCGCGTCAATCGGGTATTGAAGATATTTTGATTGTTACGGGTAAAGGTAAGCGACCAATTGAAGATCATTTTGATTCGGTGCCAGAACTGGAAGCGAATTTAGCTGCAAAGCATAAAGACGAATTATTAAAATTAGTTGAAGAAACAACGGATATTAATTTGTATTTTGTTCGTCAATCTCATCCACGAGGTCTTGGCGATGCCGTTTTAATGGCTAAAGACTTTGTTGGGGATGAACCTTTTGTTGTCATGTTAGGCGATGATTTAATGGAAGATAAAGTACCATTAACGCGTCAACTCATGAATCGCTTTGATGAGACACATGCTTCAACTTTAGCGGTGATGAAAGTCCCTCATGAAGAAGTTTCAAAATACGGTGTGATTAATCCTGAATTAGAAGTTAAACCTGGATTATTCAATGTTAAAAACTTTGTTGAAAAACCTACACCTGAAGAAGCACCTAGTGACTTGGCTATTATTGGACGTTACTTATTAACACCTGAAATTTTTGGTATCTTAGAACATCAAAAACCAGGTGCTGGTAATGAAATTCAATTAACGGATGCCATCGATGCATTGAACAAGGTGCAACGTGTTTTCGCTCATGAATTTAAAGGAACCCGATACGATGTTGGCTATAAATTTGGCTACTTAAAAACAAGTATTGAGTATGGTTTGAAACATAAAGAAGTTAAAGATGAATTAAAAGAATATTTGAAGACTTTAGGCGCAAAATTAATTGCAGAAGATACAGCAAAAAATAAGTAGCCTAATTCTTACAGTAAAGCAGGTTTCAAGTTCAACTCACTTGGGACCTGTTTTTGATGTTAAAGCAATTAAATAGACAAAAAAAGTAACATAGGGTATTGTTGAATTACTTACTAAAAGAAAGAAGGTTGAACTAATGACAAAAAAATATGATGTTGTTGTGATTGGTGCTGGGCCCGGTGGAATGACTGCCGCACTCTATGCATCACGTGCAAATCTATCGGTTTTAATGATTGATCGTGGGATTTATGGTGGCCAAATGAACAATACGGCTGAAGTTGAAAATTATCCTGGATTTAAATCAATCTTAGGCCCTGATTTAGCAAAAGAAATGTACGAAAGTTCGACACAATTTGGTGCAGAATATGCATACGGTAGTGTAACCGATATTACAATTGAAGGCGATACTAAACTCATCACAACAGATAATGATGTTTTTGAAACAAAAGCTTTAATTATCGCAACTGGATCAGAATACAAAAAATTGGGTGCTGAAGGCGAAGATACCTTTAGTGGCCGAGGTGTATCTTACTGTGCAGTCTGTGATGGTGCTTTCTTCAAAAATCGTGAAGTCATCGTTATCGGTGGCGGTGATTCAGCAATCGAAGAAGGTTCTTATTTATCAAAATTAGCTTCAAAAGTGACGGTAATTCATCGTCGTGACAAATTACGCGCTCAAAAAATCTTACAAGATCGTGCCTTTGCGGATGATAAAATATCTTTTGTTTGGGATACTAATGTCACAGAGATTGTTGGTGACGATCGTAAAGTAACTGGCGTTAAAGTAACGAATAATAAAACAGGTGAAACATCTGAAATTCCTGCTAGTGGTGTCTTCATTTATGTTGGTGTTAAACCAATGACAACAGCATTCACAAAGCTTGGAATTACTGACGATTATGGTTGGATTCCAACTGACGAAAATATGCTAACAAATGTACCAGGTATTTTCGCAGTTGGTGATGTGCGTAAGAAAGAATTGCGTCAAATTACAACTGCAGTTGGTGACGGTGGTATTGCTGGACAACAAACATTTAGTTACCTTGAATCATTAAATGATGCAGAATTAAGTTAAATTATAGAATAAGCCTTTTGAGGCTTATTTTTTTATTTACTTGACTTTATGTGCATGTGAACATTATAATAATCTAATCCGCTTATGAAAAAAATTAAACATATGCGTAAATTTAAGTGAGAAGAGAGTTAGAATGACAAACAAAAAAAGAAACACAATTGGTGCTGTTTTATTAATTGCGACTTTTGCCGCTTTATTAAATCAAACATTGATGATTACAGCATTACCAAAATTAATCACCGTTTTAAATGTTAACCTTGCAACCGCACAATGGTTAACGACGGGTTATGTTTTAATGGTCGGAATTTCGACACCATTATCAGCAATTTTATATGAAAAATATTCAACAAGACAAATATTTGTCGGTATTATGGTTGTCTTTTTAATCGGAAGTATCGTTGCATCAAGTGGCGCTAATTTTTGGGCAATCTTAATTGGTCGCTTAATCCAAGCTGCTGCCGGTGGCGTATTGACTACATTTACGATGATTAGTGTCATTGCAATTAACCCAATTGAACGCCGTGGCGTTGTAATGGGACTTGCTATGCTTGTTATCTCAGCTGCTCCAGCAATTGGACCAACTTTATCAGGTATTATGATTACATTTTTACCATGGAGAGCATTATTTATTTTCATTATTCCAATCATGTTAATTTTATTAATTGTTGGGGTTTGTATTTTACCTAACTATTCAGAAAAGACAGATGTTAAAATTGATTTTAAATCATTCTTCTTATCACTAGTTGGACTTGCTACAATTTTAATTGGTATTTCAATTATTGGAGACCAATTATTAGTTGCACTTGTCCTTATTGTGATTGGTGTTTTAGCATTAATCTATTTTGGCCGTCGTCAATTAGCTTTAAAAGAACCATTTTTAAATATTCGAATTTTCAAAGTACGTTCATTCTCAACTATGATTGCATTAATTATGTTAGTTTTTGGTATTTTAATGGCAACAGAATTAGTTATGCCAATGTTCTTAGAAAATAATCAACATTTATCAGGAATGACTGCTGGATTAATTATGTTACCGGGTGCTGCAATTAATGCTATTATTTCACCTATTGTTGGTAACCTTTATGATCAATACGGTTATAAAAAAATATTTATATTTGGCTTTTTGATGTTGATGATTTCAGTACTACCAATGTTATTCTTAACAATTGAATTTCCTGTTTGGTTATCAGTTGTTACTTACGCTATTCGATTAACAGGGGTTGGTGCTATTATGGCTCCAGCAACAACAGAATCTTTAAAAGATTTAAATCCAATGGAAATAAATCATGCAACAACATTAACGAATACATTAAGACAAGTTAGTGGTTCATTATTTAATACCGTTATTATTGTTATTGCTAGTATTCCTGCATCATTTGTTGTTGGATACAAATATTCAATGATCTTTATCATGGTTGTCTCAATTGTAATTGGACTAGTTGGACTAATCTATTTCAGAAAAACAAGTAAAGCTTAAGGAGTTTTGAGATGCAAAATATGAATGGAAATTCTTTTTACGATACACATGAAGTTGAGAAATTAACAACAATTTACAACAGAATGATTCGATTAAGAATAAATGATACGTTAAAAGGGTTTGAACTTTCTGAGAGTAACTTTTTTTACGTGTTGTTAGTTTGTGAGTCACCTGGCGTTAGTCAGGATGAGCTAATCCAAAATATTTATCGGGATCACAGTGTTGTGACACGTGCTATCTCAAAATTAATTAAAGATGGTTGGCTTGAAAAAAAAATGTCGTCCGCAGATAAACGACGGACTGAACTTTATCCTACAGCAAAAGCGATTAATAATTATCAAGATATTTTTGATAGAATTACAGTCGTTAATGATGAAAGTATATCGGTGCTTAGTGAAGAAGAAATTAAGCAATTTGAGCATATTTTGGAAAAGGTAATTAAATCAGGAATTGAACGTGAGCGACTTGCTGGAAGAAAGATATCAGAATTATTCTGATATCTTTTTTATTATCCTGAATAGTAAGCGCATTTATTGTATAATAGTAATATTATATGAATGGGAGTGATATTTTGACTTGGGAAGATAATTATTTAACTTGGTTAAATGAAGAAACACTAGACGCAACATTAAAAAATCAGATTGTTTCGCTTAAAAATAATCAAGAAGATTTAAAAGAATCTTTTTACCAACCAATGGAATTTGGAACTGCTGGTATGCGTGGCTTGATGGGTCCTGGTATTAACCGGATGAACATCTACACGATTCGTCAAGCAACTGAAGGATTAGCTCGCTTTATGGATACGTTAGATGATGCAACTAAAATGCGCGGTGTCGCAATTAGTTATGATTCGCGTTACCAATCACAAGAATTTGCGATGGAATCAGCTAAAGTTTTAGGCGCACATGGTATTCCAAGCTTTGTTTTTGAAAGCTTACGTCCCACACCAGAATTATCGTTTGCAGTCCGCCATTTAGCTACTTACGCCGGAATTATGATAACGGCTAGCCATAATCCTAAACAATATAATGGCTATAAAATTTATGGTGAAGACGGTGGCCAAATGCCACCTAAAGAATCAGATATGATTACTGGTTTTGTTCGCGAAGCTGATGATTTATTTGCCATTAAAGTAGGTGATGAGACAGTATTAAAAGCTGATAAAACACTCCAAATTATTGGTGAAGAAGTTGACGCTGCGTATCTTGCTGAAGTTAAAAAAGTGACAATTAATCAAAAATTAGTTGATGAAGTTGGTGCTTCAATGAAACTTGTTTTCACACCACTTCATGGAACAGGTAAAATGTTGGGTGAACGTGCTTTGAAACAAGCTGGATTTGAACAATTTAAGATTGTGCCTGAACAAGCTGAAGGTGATCCTGAATTCCCAACAATCAAGTTACCTAACCCAGAAGACGCACCAGCATTTGATTTAGCTATCAAATGGGGTCGACGTGAACATGCTGATTTATTAATCGCTGTTGATCCAGATGCTGATCGTATGGGTGTCGCTGTACGTCAAACTGATGGTGAATATAAATTATTAACAGGTAATCAAATTGCTGCTCTAATGTTCAATTATATTTTAACTGCTAGCGAAGAAGCAGGAACTTTACCCGCTAATGCCGTTGGCGTTAAATCAATTGTATCAAGTGAACTTGCAACTAAGATTGCTGAAGCACATCATGCTAAAATGATTAATGTCTTAACAGGATTCAAATTTATTGCGGAACAAATTCAAAACTATGAAGAAACAAATGAACATACCTTTATGTTTGGTTTTGAAGAAAGTTATGGTTACTTAATTCGTCCTTTCGTTCGTGATAAAGATGCTATCCAAGCATTAGTAATGTTATCTGAAGTAGCTGCTTACTACAAACAATTTGATAAAACATTGTCAGATGGATTAGATGATTTATTTAAAGAATATGGTTATTACGCTGAAAATACTAAAGCGTTAACGTTTGAAGGTATTGAAGGTGTTCAAAAAATCAAAGATTTAATGACAATCTTCCGTGATGACGCACCTAAAGATTTTGCTGGCTATAAAGTCGCTAAATTAGAAGACTTCACAACGGGTATGGCGCAATTAGCTGATGGATCATCTGAAGAAATCGGATTACCAACTGCAAATGCGTTGAAATATATCTTAGAAGATGGTTCTTGGATTGCAATTCGTCCTTCAGGGACTGAACCAAAAATTAAATTCTACGTGGGAACGCAAGCTGAAACTGATGAAAAAGCACAAGCTAAGTGTCTTGCATTTGAAGAAGCAATTATGGCAATTGTCAACGCCTAACTAAAAAAGTAGTGCTAAATTTACATTTAGCACTACTTTTTTTGACCTTAAATGGGTTACAAAATTTATAAGCAAATAAAACAGTATTTTGTAAACAACTTTTTAAGATTTATTATTTTCTTTCAGGGCTGATTAACTTGTTTAGTTTCTATTTATTCATTTTTTTCTTTTTAAAGCGGTGATAAAGGTAGGCGATTCCAAGAAAGTAGATGGAAGCGAGTAGGGACGACACGGGGAGAACGCTAAAGATAGTCGGTGGAACAATCATTGCAAGCAATGGAAAGGCATAAGCGGCTGGAATTTTAACTTTGAAAAGATGGAGTATACAAAAAACGAGAGGCATAGTGATTAAGGCGACAACAACATTGGAATCGATTACCATGCAGGCGAGAACACCGATCGTTGCTGAAAGCGTCAAGGCAGTAACCTGTTTGAACACCATTTTTGCCGGATACATCGGCTTTTGTAGCACCTCGAAAAAAACGACAAGAATCGGTGGAATAGCGGCCATCAAAGGCTTTCCAGCAATCGTCACGAGACCAACCCAAATGAGTGAAGAAACGAGAAATAAAAGCATAGCCTGATAGTTAAGGTTTGTTTTTTTTGCGTAGTTTTGATCGAGTTTACGGCCTTTAACGACAATCATCTCGATGAAAGTGAAAATGATGATGGCAATGATGAATGAATATTTGGACGCATTAACGATGATTGGCAAGAGACCTGTAGCCAATGAAGGCGCCAGTGCCGATCGGGTTACCACTAATAGAAAGACCATGATGGCGATCATTAGGCAGATTTTAATTGTGTAAGAAATCTCAAGTAAATTGATGCCAAAACCGATAATTGCGGTGACAGAAGGCAGCAAAAAAAGATTAAACGAACGATCTAACCAATTGGCTTCGTGGTAAATCCACAGTCCAACTGTTAACGCGGCGATTTCAGGTAAAATAATTTCTGAATCATGTAAAAGTGACGCGGCTTGTACCATGATTAAAATCAAGATAAAACCGGTTAAGTATTCAACGGTTTTATTGGCTAAAAACTTCAAAAAAATGTCCTCCTTAAATATAAAGCATGAAAATAAGCATAACATAAAAAAGTAAGGTAAAGTTGCGCGACGTGTTCCAATTGATGTATCAAGCGTTTGCAATGTGAATCAGTTTATTTTTTTGTTAAAAGTTGATGATACTTGAATTAACTTTTCCATATGTGGTAAGATTGTAAAAATTTATATAAAAAATGAGAGGGAGCTGTTAATTATGGGAATGCATCAATACCTACAAAGTTTAAGTAATTTAGAAACGTTAAAACGAGCACCAGGATATTTTAAATATGAAGATCATTCGGTAGCGGAACATTCATTCAAAGTAACAGAAGCTGCTCAATTTTTAGGTGATGTTGAAGAAAATGCAGGAAATACGATTGATTGGCGCATGTTGTATGAAAAAGCGTTGAATCATGATTATACAGAACGATTCATTGGTGATATTAAAACACCCGTTAAATATGCAACAACAACGCTAAGAGAAATGTTAGCAAATGTTGAGGAATCATTATCTGAGAATTTTATTGTGAACGAAATTCCAGAAGAATTCCAAGATGCCTATCGTCGTAGATTATCAGAAGGTAAGGATGATACTTTAGAAGGTAAAATCTTGTCTGTAGCTGATAAATTAGATTTATTATATGAATCATTTGGCGAAATTCAAAAGGGTAATCCTGAATCAGTTTATACTGAAATTTATCAAGAAAGCTTAAAAACGATTCTTGAATTTTCAGATTTAGCGAGTGTTCAGTATATTCTACAAGAAATTCTTCCAGAATTATTAACGGAAGATTTCACAGATAAAGATAAAATTAAAAAAATAACCTTGGATATTATTAAGAAATAGAGTACACATAGGTTAAGGATTGCGTTGTATGCTAGAATAATGCATACAAGGTAGTCCTTTTTTGCTTAAAGAATAGGGAGAAATTAATGAAAACGGCAATTGTAACAGATAGTGCGTCATATATTGATCCAAAAGTAGCCAAAGATAAAAATATTATTGTTGTACCAATCACGGTTATTTTTGGGCAACAGACTTATTTAGAAGATGTGGAAATCTCTGCTTCAGAATTTTATCAAAGAATGAAAGATACGGATAAGTTACCCACAACGTCACAAGTCACAATGGGACAAATGCAAAGTGTCTTCGATAAATTAATTGAAGAGGGATTTGATGAAGTAATTTCAATTCATCTATCAACAGGTATCACAAGTTTTGTGGATAATTTACGTGCTTATTCAAAAACTGTGGAAGGAATTACGGTATATCCGATTGATTCTAAAGCAGCAAGTTCAGCAGAAGCCTTTCTTGTATTAAAAGCTGCTCAATTAGTGGCGCAAGGTGAGCATGCAGACACGATTGTACCTAAAATAGAAGCAATGCGTGAAACGGTGGGTATTTTCTTTGTTGTGGATAACTTGAGCCATTTACTTAGAACGGGCCGTATGACGAATGGTGCTGCGTTTGTGGGTAACTTATTACAAATTAAACCAATTCTGACCTTTAATCATGAAGGTCAAATTATCCCTTTAACTAAGGAACGGACAAAGAAGCGTGCTTTTCAACGGGTAATGGCAGATTTTTCTGATGCGATTAACTCAGTTGATTATCCAATTCGAGTAAGTATCGTTGATGCGAACAATCCTGAAGAGAGTACAAAATGGGTCTCATTTATTAAAACCAACTATCCTAATATTCCAGTTGAGGTTAGTCATATTGGGCCTGTTATTGGCGTCCATACTGGAGAAAAAACAATGGGTCTTATTTGGGGTCGTGATTATTTAGTTGATTAAGTTATTCTGAAAAAATAAGTGAGATAACGTGCGAAAGTATGTTCGGTATGCTAATATAATTAGTAGAGAATAATCATTTTTAAATGAGCCTGGGTAGGTTATTCCAGGCTTTTTTTAATTTCTAAAAATGATTGTATTGGAGGGGTTAACTTGATTGATAGACATGATGATGGCGTTTTTGACTTAGTTTCAAAGTACGAACCAACTGGAGACCAACCGAATGCGATTAAAACTTTAGTTGATGGATTAAATGATGGTAAAAAAGAACAAGTATTACTGGGTGCAACGGGAACGGGTAAGACGTTTACCATTTCAAATGTGATTAAAGAAGTTAATCGTCCCACATTAGTCCTTGCGCATAATAAAACATTGGCTGGACAATTATATGGTGAATTAAAAGAATTCTTCCCGAATAATGCGGTGGAATATTTTGTGAGTTATTATGATTACTACCAACCAGAAGCTTACGTTCCTTCAAGTGATACGTATATTGAAAAAGATTCCAGTATTAACGATGAAATTGATAAATTACGACATTCTGCAACAAGTTCATTATTAGAACGTAATGATGTGATTGTTGTTGCATCTGTCTCAAGTATCTTTGGATTAGGTGATCCAACAGAATATCGTGATCATGTTATTTCATTGCGTACTGGAATGACAATGGAACGTGATGATTTACTTAGAAAATTAGTCGATATACAATTCGAACGAAATGATATTGATTTTCAACGTGGTCGGTTTAGAGTTCATGGAGATATTGTGGAAATTTTCCCAGCATCTCGTGATCAAAAAGCTGTTCGTATTGAATTTTTTGGCGATGAAATCGATCGTATTCGTGAAGTTGATTCATTAACAGGTGAAGTTATGGGTGAACTTGAACACATGGCTATTTTCCCCGCAACGCATTTCATGACGAATGATGATGTGATGGATCATGCCATTGAAGGTATTGAAGTTGAATTGGCTGATCGATTAAAAGAATTAAAAGATGAAGATAAATTATTAGAAGCCCAACGTATCGATCAACGAACTACTTATGATTTAGAAATGTTACGTGAAATGGGCTATACATCCGGAATTGAAAACTATTCCCGCCATATGGATGGACGTAAACCTGGCGAACCTCCATATACATTAATTGATTTCTTTCCCAAAGATTTCTTGATCGTAGTTGATGAATCTCATGTAACCATGCCTCAAATTCGAGGGATGTACAATGGTGATCGCGCTCGTAAACAAATGTTAGTAGATTACGGATTCCGTTTACCTAGTGCACTGGATAACCGACCATTAACGATTGCGGAATTTGAAGAGCACGTTAATCAAGTCATTTATATGTCTGCAACACCAGGACCTTACGAAATGGAACGGACGTCAGATGTTGTTCAACAAATTATTCGACCAACTGGATTACTAGATCCAATCATTGAAGTTCGTCCAATTATGGGCCAAATTGATGATTTAGTTGGCGAAATTAATTTACGTATTGAACGCAATGAACGTGTCTTTGTCACAACATTAACCAAGAAAATGTCAGAAGATTTAACTGATTATTTGAAAGAGTTGGGGATGAAAGTTGCGTACTTGCATAGTGATATTAAAACGATGGAACGAACGAAAATTATTCGCGATTTACGCTTAGGCACATATGATGTTTTAATTGGAATTAACTTATTACGTGAAGGTATTGATGTTCCTGAAGTGTCATTAGTGACAATTTTAGATGCCGATAAAGAAGGTTTCTTACGTAGTGAACGTTCTCTAGTTCAAACAATTGGTCGTGCAGCTCGTAACGAAAACGGACGAGTGATTATGTATGCTGATAAAGTGACGGATTCAATGAAGGGCGCAATGGAAGAAACGCAACGCCGCCGTGATGTCCAAATGGCATATAATGAGGAACATCATATTACGCCAACTACGATTAAAAAAGCCATTCGTGAGTTAATTACGCCAACAAAAATTGAAGATAATTCAGGAACTGTTAAAACCTTTACCGAAACTGAATTTTTGGATATGGATAAAAAGGAACAACAAGATATGGTTGATCGCTTAGAAGGACAAATGAAAGAAGCAGCTAAAAAATTAGATTTCGAAACAGCTGCATCATTGCGTGATACGGTATTAGAATTAAAAACACAAATGTTATAAATAGGGGGATATTTCTTGAAAAATGATAAAATTGTGATCCATGGTGCGCGTGCGCATAATTTAAAAAATGTGGATGTCACTATCCCAAGAGATAAATTAGTTGTGATTACGGGACTTTCAGGATCAGGGAAAAGCTCATTAGCTTTTGATACACTTTATGCTGAAGGACAACGTCGCTATGTTGAAAGTTTATCAGCATATGCACGTCAATTTTTAGGGCAGATGGATAAGCCAGATGTTGACTCAATTGATGGGTTATCACCTGCTATTTCGATTGACCAAAAAACAACTTCAAAAAACCCACGATCAACAGTTGGGACAGTCACTGAAATTAATGATTATTTAAGATTATTATGGGCTAGAGTTGGACATCCAATTTGTCCAAATGATGGTCATGAAATCACGAGTCAATCCGTTGAACAAATGGTTGACCGTGTTTTAGAGTTAAAAGAGCGTACAAAACTTCAAATTTTATCACCTATTATTCGCAATAAAAAAGGACAACATAAAAAGATATTTGAAACGATCAAACGAGAAGGATTCGTCCGTGTTCGAGTTGATGGCGAGCTTCATGATATTGATGAAGAATTTGATCTTGAAAAAAAGGTCAAACACTCTATTGATATTGTGATTGATCGGATTGTTGTCAAAGAGGGCATTCGCTCACGTTTATTTGATTCATTTGAAGCAGCATTACGTTTATCTTCTGGCTACGCCACTGCAGATATTCTTGATGGTGATACAGATGGTGCAACAATTCAATTTTCCGAACATTATGCATGTCCTATTTGTGGATTTACAGTTGGAGAATTAGAACCACGTTTGTTCTCATTTAATGCACCATTTGGTGCTTGTGAAACTTGTGATGGTTTAGGAATGAAGTTAGAAGTCGATGAAGATTTAGTCGTTCCAGATCCAACTAAAACGCTAGCAGAAGGGGCAATTGAGCCATGGAATCCTATTAGTTCGCAATATTACCCATCGATGTTAGCCCAAGCTGCAGAAGCTTTTGGAATTCCAATGGATGTGCCATTTGAAAAGTTAACAGATGAACAACGTGATATTGTTTTGAATGGCGCTGGAACACGTGAATTTCATTTCCATTACGCTAATGACTTTGGTGGCGTTCGTGATGTAGATGCATTATTTGAAGGGGTTATTACAAATATTAGTCGTCGTCATACGGAGACTAATAGTGACTTTACGCGTGAACAAATGCGTAAATATATGACCAGCTTAACGTGTCAAACATGTCACGGTTACCGCTTGAATCGTAAAGCATTAGCCGTCCAAATTAATGGCCAACATATTGGTAAAATTTCCGCACTTTCAATTGGTGACGGCTTACCTTTCTTTGATAACGTTAACTTGTCAGAAAAAGAATCAATTATTGCAGCACCTATTTTGAAAGAAATTCGTGACCGCTTAACATTCTTACAAAATGTTGGCTTAAATTATCTGACATTATCACGTTCTGCAGGAACACTTTCAGGTGGAGAAGCACAACGGATTCGACTAGCCACGCAAATTGGCTCTAATTTATCGGGTGTTTTATATATTTTAGATGAACCTTCAATCGGGTTGCATCAACGTGATAATGATCGCTTAATTGAATCACTTAAGAAAATGCGTGATTTGGGTAATACTTTAATTGTGGTTGAACATGATGAGGATACCATGATGGCTGCTGATTATTTAATTGATGTTGGTCCTGGTGCTGGTGAATTAGGTGGTGAAATTGTTGCTGCTGGAACGCCCACACAAGTTAAAAAGAGTCGCAAATCATTAACTGGACAATATTTATCAGGAAAGAAATTTATATCATTACCTGATGAACGACGTGCTGGCAATGGTAAGAAGATTCGAATTACCGGCGCAAAAGAGAATAACTTAAAAAATGTAACGGTCGATTTTCCTTTAGGTAAATTCATTTCAGTTACAGGTGTCTCAGGTTCCGGTAAATCAACTTTAGTGAATGGTATTTTGAAAAAGGTATTATCACAAAAGTTAAATCGAAATTCTGAAAAACCAGGTAAATATAAATCAGTTTCTGGTGTTCAAAATATTGAAAGTGTTATTAATATTGATCAAAGTCCAATTGGTCGAACACCGAGAAGTAATCCCGCAACTTATACAGGCGTCTTCGATAATATTCGTGATTTATTTGCGGAAACTAACGAAGCAAAATTACGTGGTTATAAAAAAGGTCGTTTTAGTTTTAATGTCAAAGGTGGACGTTGTGAAGCCTGCAAAGGTGACGGGATTATTAAAATAGAAATGAATTTCCTACCAGATGTCTATGTGCCATGTGAAATTTGTCACGGGGCACGCTATAACTCTGAAACACTTGAAGTGACTTACAAAGGTAAGACAATCTCTGATATTTTAGATTTAAAAGTTGGCGAAGCTTTGAAATTCTTCGAACCAATTCCTAAAATCAGACGTAAACTGCAGACAATTGTTGATGTTGGTTTGGGCTATGTTTCGTTAGGCCAATCGGCAACAACATTATCAGGTGGTGAAGCGCAACGGATGAAGTTAGCTTCTGAATTACATCGTCAATCAAATGGTAAGAGTTTTTATATTCTTGATGAACCAACAACTGGTTTGCATACAGATGACATTAAACGCCTACTTAGCGTTTTAAATCGTTTGGTTGATGCGGGTAACACAGTCTTGGTTATTGAACATAACTTAGATGTGATTAAAACATCTGACTATTTAATTGATTTAGGTCCAGAAGGCGGCGAAGGTGGCGGAACGATTCTTGCGACTGGAACACCAGAAGAAATTGCTGAAGTGCCTGAAAGTTATACGGGACACTATTTAAAACCAATCTTAGAACGTGATCGTGCGAGAATGAATAAATAAATTAAGAAGTCAGATGAAAATCTGGCTTTTTTTTATTCCTTTTTTTTTAAAAAGTGTTAACTTTAAAGAAGACATAAAATAAATTGGAGGAACGGCTGACCATGGGCAATAACTATAAGAGTGTTTTTGATATTATTGGACCTGTTATGATCGGACCATCTAGTTCACATACAGCTGGTGCCGCTAAAATCGGTAAGGTTGGATTTCAATTATTTAATGGGAGAATCACTAAATTAAAAGTTCGCTATTATGAATCATTCGCAAAAACACATCGCGGGCACGGGACTGATTTTGCGACCGTTGCTGGGGTATTAGGCTTTGAACCTGATGATGTCCGTTGCCCACAGTCAATTCAGATTGCGGAAAAAATGGGGATTGAGATTCAGTTTATTGAAGATGCACACCCAAGTCCAATTAACCATCCGAATAGTGTTAAATTAACGATTGAAAATGAGACAAAAAAAATCGAATTAATGGGTTGCTCAATTGGTGGTGGCACAATTGAAATTAGGGCTTTCACTATAAAAAAACAACAATTTTTTCCAAAGGGTAGTTTACCGATACTAGTGTTGGAAGCTAATCCAGTAAATAAAAATAAAATTCAAAAACAAATCGAAAAATCGACAACTATTGTTATGCAAAGTGAATCTGAGTTAATGCCAGAGGATATTATGTATGAATATGATTTATCCAAGAATATTACTGAGACTGATATTAAGCAACTGCGATTATTAACGCACAATCTCATTTATTTAAAATAGGAGGTTCCATCTTGTATAAAAGTATTGCTGAGTTAGTTTCAACTGCTAATAAAGAACACAAATTAGTTTCAGAATTAATGATTGAACAAGAAATGGCGCAATCAAGTGAAACTAGAGACGTTATCATTGAAAAAATGTCTGCTAATCTTGAAGTGATGAAGCAAGCGATTGAAAAGGGATCAAATGGTGAAGGCGTTTCTTCAGCAACGGGATTAACGGGTGGAGATGCGGTCTTACTACGGAAATATCGTGAGAAAGGGCACTCTTTATCTGGGGATGCTAACTTAGAGGCGATGCAATATGCAATTGCGACTAATGAAGTCAATGCTTCGATGGGACTTATTTGTGCGACACCGACTGCAGGTTCATCTGGAACGTTGCCTGGGGTTATTTTCATGATACAAAAACGATTAAATTTATCACATGAAAAGATGTTACAAGCTTTATTTACGTCAAGTGCCTTTGGAATGATCGTGGCAAATAATGCCATGATTGCCGGAGCGACTGGTGGCTGTCAGGCAGAAGTCGGCAGTGCATCAGCAATGGCAGCAGCTGCCGCCGTTGAGGTTACTGGTGGAACGCCGGAACAATGTGCAGAGGCTTTTGCGATGGGACTTAGTAATTTATTGGGACTGGTTTGTGATCCAGTTGCTGGATTAGTTGAAATTCCATGTATCAAGCGAAATGCAATAGGAGCCGTGAATGCTTTAACGGCAGCAGATATGGCACTTGCTGGATTATCTAACAAAGTACCAGCTGATGAAGTTATTATGGCTATGAAAGACATTGGCGAACGTATGCCGAGCTCGCTTAGAGAAACTGGGATTGGTGGATTAGCTAGTACACCAACGGGCCAAGCAATTAAAATGAAAATATTTGGTGAAACGATATAGGGTTGGAAACAACTCTTTTTTTGTGCGCAGATACAAAAGAAACACCAGGTATGTTATAATAATTATAGTAGATTTGGAGGAATGAATATGACAGATACGTTAGAGCTAGTTGTAATTACAGGGATGAGTGGGGCCGGTAAGACGGTCGCAATGCAAAGTTTTGAAGATTTAGGTTATTTTTGTATTGATAACTTACCACCAACTTTATTACCTAAGTTCTGGGAGTTGGTAAAAGAGTCAGGTAAAATTTCAAAAATTGCCCTTGTTATGGATTTAAGATCAAGAGCTTTTTATGATGAAATTATCGAAATGTTATCAGGATTTGATAACACTGAATTTGTAACCACTAAAATTGTCTTTCTTGACGCATCAGATGCAGAATTAGTTTCTCGTTACAAAGAAACAAGACGTGCGCATCCGTTAGCAATGGAAGGCCGTCTGATGGATGGCATTGAAAAAGAACGTGACTTATTAAATGATATTAAAACACAAGCACAATTAGTGATTAATACGACTAATTTGTCACCACGTCAGTTACGTGAAGAGATTTTTCATAATTTTGAAACCAGAGAAACAGCTAATTTTCATGTTGAAGTCTTATCATTCGGATTTAAATATGGCCTACCTATCGATGCAGATATCGTGATGGATGTCCGTTTCTTACCTAACCCACACTATATTCCAGAATTAAAACCACAAACTGGCTTAGATAAGGCAGTTTATGATTATGTGATGAAACAACCAGCTACAGAAGGTTTTTATACCAAATTTGAATCGTTAATTGAGTCAATTTTACCTGGCTACGAAGCTGAAGGTAAAACCAATTTAACGATTGCGATTGGCTGTACTGGTGGACAACATCGCTCAGTTGCTTTAGCTAAAAGATTGAGTGAAGAATTGAAAATTAACTATCCGGTGAACGTTACACACCGTGATATTAATAAAAGTAAAGAATCGGTCAATCGATCATGACGAGAAGTGGACATAGACCTAAGATAGTCGTTATTGGTGGCGGAACAGGGCTACCCGTTATTTTAAAAAGTTTAAGAGATAAAAATGCTGATATCACGGCGATTGTAACGGTTGCTGATGATGGTGGTTCGTCAGGTATTATCAGAGATTACGTGAATGTTGTGCCGCCTGGTGATATTCGTAATGTTATTGCCGCATTATCTGAGTTACCAGAAATATATTTAGATATATTCCAGTATCGGTTTGATACGTCCGATCGATTTTTTGCAGGACATGCGATTGGTAATTTAATTATTGCAGCACTAACTGAAATGAAAAATGGTGTTTTTGCTTCTGTCCAAGAATTATCAGAAATGATGAGAGTTGATGGACATGTCTATCCCGTTGCGGATGAACCGTTAGTATTAAATGCAGAATTTTCTGATGGCACTTTTTTAGCGGGGGAAGCAGAAATAACTGCCGCTAGAAAATCAATTAAGCGTGTTTGGGTAACCTCAAGTGAAAAAAGTGAAACTAGTGTGCCAGAAGCTGTACCAGAAGTTGTTCAAGCTATTCTTGAAGCAGACCAAATTGTCCTTGGACCTGGGAGTTTGTTCACAAGTATTTTGCCTAATTTAGTTATTGGTAATGTGGGTAAGGCACTGTCTGAAACAAAAGCAGAAGTTGTTTATATCTGTAATATTATGACGCAAAAGGGTGAAACAGAACATTTTACTGATGCTGATCATGTGCGTATTTTGAATGGGCACCTAGGTAAATGTTTTGTGAATACAGTGCTTGTGAATACGGCACCGGTTCCTGAAGGTTATATGGATAAAGAAAAATATGATGAGAATTTAATTCAAGTTGAACATGACTTTAATGGATTAAGGGAACAACATTGTCGAGTGATTTCATCTAACTTCTTAAAATTAAAAGATCAAGGTGTCTTCCATGATGGCAATAAAGTCGTTGAAGAATTAATCCGTTTAGTTGGTCGACCAAATCGCGAATTAAGACATAGAAAGACTATTTAGTACAGAGATAAGGTGAAAGAATGTCATATGCAAGTGAAGTGAAAAAAGAATTAACGACCCTCAAAGTCAGAAAAAATAATGCTAAAGCAGAGTTAATGGCGTTAATTAGAATGAATGGGTCTTTGAGTATTATTAATCATCAATTTGTTTTAAATGTTCAGACTGAGAATCCCGCAATTGCGAGACGGATTTATGAACTTTTAAATGAATTTTATGACATTACAAGTGAACTATTAGTTCGTCGTAAAATGAAATTAAAGAAAAATAATATTTATATTGTACGTTTAAAAACAGGTAGTGATTTTGTTTTAAAAGACCTGGATATCATTGAAGATATGCAACTTAAAATGGGTGTACCAATGGATCTGTTGGCCCATGATGATATGATGATGCGTTCATATTTACGTGGGGCATTTTTGGCAGGTGGTTCTGTTAATAATCCTGAAACAAGCCGTTATCATTTGGAAATTTACTCAGTCTATGAAGAACATAATCAAACAATTTGCGAAATGATTAATAAATTTGGATTCAACGCTAGAATGACTGAACGTCGAAGTGGTTATATCGTTTATTTAAAAGAAGCAGAAAAAATTGCTGATTTCTTGTCATTAATTGGCGCAACAACGGCTATGTTGAAGTTTGAAGATATTAGGATTGTCCGCGATATGCGTAATTCAGTTAATCGCATGGTTAATTGCGAAACAGCTAATATGAATAAAGTGGCGGATGCTGCGAATAAACAAATTGCTAATATTGAGTTTATTGCACATTCTGTTGGTTTAGGGCAATTACCTTCTAAATTAAAAGAAGTTGCTGAAACACGTCTGGTTCATCAAGAAGTTAGTTTGAAAGAATTAGGTGATTTAGTACCAGGTGGTCCAATTTCAAAATCTGGGATTAATCATCGGCTACGAAAAATTAACGAATTTGCTGAAAA
This sequence comes from Dellaglioa sp. CoH-56-MRSF-10, assembly GCF_056782175.1. Next base: position 83,779 of record NZ_JBXAYF010000003.1, on the reverse strand, counting down.
AGTTCGAATTGGTGAAAAATAAACGAAATTTTAAAGAGGTGAGATAGCATGATAACATTTAAATATGATACGCAACTACTAATAGAAGGTAGTACATTAGACGAGGACCAATTGAACGATAAGATTTTACGTCAATTCAAAGGTGATAGTTTACTTGTTGCGGGAGATTCTGATTTAATGAAACTGCATTTCCATACGAATGCGCCGTGGGAAATATTAGAATATTGTGCTGGACTTGGAGAAATCTTTGATGTTGTTGTTGAAGATATGGTCAGACAATCTAAAGGATTAAAAGGTTAACCAAATAAAATACGCATATAACTGATAGCTTTTATCTTAGCTATTAATTATATGCGTATTTTTTATTTATCTAAATATGATTTTAAGGTAGCTAGATCAATTGATTCATCAAAAATATGGTCGTCAACGATAACGGTTGGTACAAATTGAATATTTGCGTCGTTAGCTTCAGCGATAATTGAGTTAATGTAAGTTTTATCAGAAACGTCAGTTAAACTAAAGGTCTTTTCCATATAGGCAGCAACCTCATCCAGTGTTAAGTCTTTCCACGTATCTTGCGTTTTAAATAATTCAGTTATTAAATCGTAAGATTTTTGCGGATTATCTAAAGGAAGATAATGATGAGCAACATTACCACGTTGTAAGGATTCTTTTTCTTTATCAAAAAGTTTGATGACACGTTTTACACGTCCGTTTGCAACATAAGAATCTAAAGTCTCTTTAGATTTTTCGAACCATTCTTTTGAGTAGGGGCAACGTAGGTTAATAAACTCAATAATTGTTTTTGGCGCGTCAGAGTTACCAATCACAAGTCCAAAGTCCCGATTTACTTTTGAAGCATCAATAATTGAAATATCCATTTTTATCAGTCCAGTCTTCATTTATTAGCGTCAGTATAGCATAAGACGGGTTCATCTGAATAATTATCCGCTCAAAAAAAGGACACTAACAAAAGTTAACTTGTTAGTGTCCTTAAACGTTAAAGCTTATTTAAGCCCTTTTTTGTTAGTCATAATTTTATCAATCAAACCGTATTCTTTTGCTTGATCAGCAGTCATAAAGTTATCACGATCTGTATCTTTATCGATAACTTTAATATCTTGACCAGTTGCATCAGCTAAAATTTGGTTAATCAATGTTCTTGTTTTCAAGATATGTGCAGCAGCAATTTCAATTTCTGTTGCTTGACCTTGAGCGCCACCAAGTGGTTGGTGAATCATAATTTCTGAGTTAGGTAATGCAAAACGTTTACCCTTTGTACCAGCAGTTGCCAATACACTGGCCATTGAAGCAGCCATACCCATAACGATTGTTTGAACATCAGCATTGATGAAGTTCATTGTATCGTAGATAGCTAAACCGGCTGAAACAGAACCACCGGGTGAGTTAATGTAAATTGAAATATCTTTTTCTGAGTCTTGAGCGTCTAAGAAAAGTAATTGAGCGATAATAGCATTTGCCATATCATCATTAACTTCACCAGATAACATAATGATTCTGTCTTTTAAAAGACGAGAGTAGATATCATAGGCACGTTCGCCACCGGCAGATTGTTCGATAACTGTAGGAACCATATTCATAGTTAGAAACCTCCGAATTTATTATTATTTACTTTTTTTATATTAGCATTTGAACTAATGTAATGCTAGTTTAAACCCTTGGTCAAAAAAGGTCAAATAAAATAAACTAAATTTATTCTTTAGTTTCTTTTAAAATAATCGCATCTGATGACCTTGTTTTTGAACCATAGAGTAGGTTCCCTGATAAATGACGAACCAAGTAGCCAGAATAAGATACTGAAAGGGCTACAGGTGGTTTAATAGGTGTTACAGAATGTTGCGTTGAAACAAAAGCGATTGGTGATTTATCTGTTACTTTTTTCTTAACCTTACGAGGTTTTTGTTTTTTAGGTGCCGAAACCTTAGGGGACACAGGTTCTGCATTTTTTCTGGGATCCATTGGATTCACAGGAGCTACACGAGAATCTTCACTATCGCTTCGCGGTGTTGCTTTAATTTGTTTGGGTACATACATGGATAAAATGAACAAGTTAGCTACGATTGAGGCTAAGGAAATTCTAGTTAGGCGGGATGTTCTAAACTTTTTATGCATTAGTGATATCCTCCTGACTATCTGTTCGAATAGCCACAACCATATTAGCAAATATCTCCCAATCAGAAGCTAATGGTGGACTATTCCAGATTAGGTAGCGACTGGGGACATCTGCCATCAAGAAGTCAGAAAGGTAAATATCGGTTTGATCTGTTAATTTGTAGTTAACTTCCAAATTAAAGAAGGGCATTGAATCAAGATTTTTGTGAATTAAATCATTGTAGTTACTCCCTTTTGAAAAATCAATTGTTATATGCACCGGTTTTGAAACGGTTGGTAAATCAATATAACGAATGAATAAGAAAAGATATTCTGATTTTAAACGGGCCATGTTAATGTTTTTTTCTTTGAAAATATCCGGTACATTCGTTGTTAAGTTAGTTATCAATTGGTCAACGAAGATATAAAACCAACTATAATTTTCTTTTAAAATAGTATTATCTACGGCAACTTGCCAACTAAAATCAATTTGGGCACTATGGTAACTAGAAAAATGAATACGAGATAATTCGTCAAATAATGTCATATAACTTTGTTCACTTAATGTGATATCAAAGAACTTTTGTAAGTCTTTAATAACAAAATTATTGAGTGATTCAATTTGTGAAAAGAAAGATGAGTTATTAAATGTAACGTCAACAATGTCTTCCATATAAAGGAAATTTAGAACAAATACTGTTTCAATTGATAACTGTTCATCCGTAAGTCCATTAATACCTGGATTTTCTTGAAGACAGTCTTGAATATTGGACATGATTGAGTCTGAATTAGCAAAATTAACATCAGCAAAACGATTAGTATCATTTCGATTAGAAGCTAAACTTTGTATGAGAACAGCTGAAAAATACTTTAGTTTCAATAATTGTATTTGTGTGAGATCAAGATTTAAGCTAGAAATTAATTGGTTAGAAAATAAACTAGAATTACGATCAACTTCTTCATTAAATGGGAAGTTGTAGTTCTTATAGACAGCTAAATAAAGGTTATAAAAAAATAAGCGAATATTTTCTTCAGGACCTACTAATTGGAAGTTTTTAGTGATTTTAAAGCCTAATTTTTGTAACATATCATCTAAAAATTTCTTGGTCCGATAACCAGTTGCTTCACTTAAAAATAACGATTCGGTGAAGGATTCTATACTAAAATTAGGGTTAGTAAATAGCGCATTCAGCATCAAAAATTGAGGTGACTGCTTAGCGTATAGAAGTAATAGGTGATCGATGGAATCTAAGCCATTTTTTTGTAGACTTACTTTGTTATTGCTAACTTTTAATAAATAGTAATCGTCTAATCCTTCAGTGACAAGATCTTCTTCTAAAGACTTGATAGTTGTTGCTGTATAATATTTTGACCATTTAAAATGTTTTTGGATGTCTGTTTGCGAAGCAGATTGGTCATAAGTATTCTCAAGATAAGAAAATAATTCTAACTTACGAATATCATCTTTGTTAAATATAAAGTCCATTTATCGCGATTCCTCCTCATTAAAGAGTATGTACTATCCATTATAGGGGAATTGCCAACGGTTTGCATATAAATCTAGAATCAATAATTATCATATTTTTAAAAAAATTGACAAAAGTGGTGATATAAAATAACATGTCATTAATATATGTATTCAAATTATAGAAATAACAGAAGAGTAATTTTTTTAGACAGGGAGAGGGAAATCTTTATGAATAAAATAGTATTAAGCGCCTTTGTAACACTATTAGGTCTCTATATGACTGCATCTGAGGCAACGATTCAAGCGGCGAAAACTAATCGTGGTAGTGCGCAATCCGATTTGTCTATGGATTTTCAATCTGGAGCAACAACAGTCGATTTTGCTTCTTCCCTTAGTTTCAATACAACTAAAATTGATTCGAATGATAAAAAAAGTTATGCCAAAGCGCAAGATATGGCAACAGGGGCAAGCACACCCAATTACGTTCAAGTTTCAAATTTTAGCGGAACTGAAAATGGTTGGGTGCTTGAAGCTAAACAGAGTCGCCAATTTGAATCTGAAGAGACGCATAAATCGTTAACGGGTGCCTATCTTAGTTTTAGTAATGGTGAACTTGTTTCCATTTCTGCGGATAAAAAACCTGGATTTTATAAGAAAAATTTTGATTTGTCTGTAGGAGCTAATAAAGTAGTCGTTGCCGCAAAAGGTGATGAAGGATACGGCACTTGGGTTTACCGTTTTGGGAATGAGGCAACTAAAGGAAATAGTATCGCTTTGAATATTCCCCGTGAGGCAACTAAGATGACAGATGTCTATCGTAGTGAAATTACATGGTCATTAAATGATGTGCCATCAAATGAATAATAATGAAATGATAACCACAAAATTTATTAAAAGATTCGGCTATTTATTTTTATTCAGTATTTTATTTTTATTCGGAGTGGACATTAAGCAGGTTAATGCCAGCCAAGTTGACTTTTCTGTTCAACCTATGATATCTGACTATCAATTAGATAAGAAAAAAACTTATTTTGATTTAAAAGCAGCACCAGGAACTAAAACACAGCTGAAAATTAAGGTAGCTAATCTTATTGATAAATCACTAACGTTTGAAGTCCTCATTAAGGATGCAACAACAAACTATAATGGGGTTGTGGAGTACGCGGAATCACAAAGTAAAGTATTGGCACAACAGCCGTTCTCAGTGGTAAAAGCAGTTAGAGCTCGTCAGAATCGTATAACTGTTCCTGCAAAAAGTGAAAAAATAGTTACTTTGGATGTTGCGTTACCCAATACGACTTTTGCAGGTGTCGTTGCGGGAGGTATATCGGTGATTGAAGACAATGATGCTCAGTCTCAAACAAAGTCAGAACGAGCGGTTATTGATAATCGTTATTTATATACGACTGCGGTAATATTCCATGGAGAACAACCTGTAACTAGCGCACAAGTAAAATTAAAAACGGTTGATATCACACAAATTAATGCACGTAATGTGATTGCTGCGAGATTTGAAAATCAGAGCGCTATGTTTTTAAATAAAGTTCAAATAAATACACAAGTCAGACGGTTAGGTAGTTCAAAAGTATTATATCGAGCAAGTAATAAGGACATGCAAATTGCCCCAACCAGTGCGGTTACCTTTCCAATTCCATTAGCTGCTGGTGAATTACTCAAAAGTGGTACCTACGAACTTAGTGCAGAGATGACTTCTAAAAATCAGGCATGGCATTTTAAACAGAAATTTACGGTAAGTGGATCAAAAGCAAGAATATTGAATGAGAAGGATGTTACAATCGATCAAACAAATTACTGGATCTATTGGATATTACTCTTGTTCGTACTGATAATCGTTAATGTTTTTGTTATATTATGGATTAATCGAAGATTAAAAAGAAAGTATCAACAAAAAATTAAATAATTTAAATGAAAAAGTTATTAATTAAGGGATATTATCTTTTAATTAATAACTTTTTTATTTTCAAATATTTTTAAAAAGGTAAAAAATGTGATTTAACATTGTGCACCATTGAAGATACAATATGTACATAATAATTGTAGATGTAGTATGTACATATTGTATCTTCACTTTACTAAAAGTTAATGGGAATTGTTAGAAAAATAGGGGATGACAATGACTTAACGATATGATAGTAAGACCAAATAAATAAGATAATTAAGCATTAGAGAGGGATAAAAGATGAGGAAACATAACAGTAGAACAAAAGAATGGATTTCAGCAACACTTATAACAAGTGCTGTTTTTGCAGGATTATTTGCTGGGGGGGCCAGTCACAGGGAACCTAGTGTATTTGCTCAAACTGATGAGAGCAGTATGTCAAGTGAGTCATCAGATAACGCCACAAGTGAATCAGGAAAAAAGGCGATATCAAGTGATTCTCTAAAAACTAAATCAATCACAATAAAAAAAAGTGAATCAAAAACAAAAGCTAAACCGTCAGCAAAAGCTAAACTAAGTACTAGAGCAGCTGGGTATGTTGGACCAGCAAATGATGTATTTCCTGATGATTACTGGGATACAACAAAAGATTATTCAGCGGAGTCAGCAACGGCATTTGTTTCACAGTCGGGTTCACAGAATAAACCTGGCGAACCTGTATTATATTTTGGAAATAATTATTTTCCTTTTCAAATGAATGAGTTATTAAATAATGATCCCGTCAGTGGTCTTAATAAGTCTGGTTGGGCCTACATGTTTGATACTGGAATAAATCCTGTTCCAAGGAAATCTTATGGAATTATTATTAATAATAGTGTCCCAGGTAATCGTGGATACGGGTTGGTATCATCCTTTTCATCAATTCCTTATACAATTGAATCTGCAGTTAAAGGTAAGGATATCACTGGATATCAACTTTTTAAAAATAAAACAGGTACTGGATTTAAGGCAATTATGTATGATACAAAGTATAAATTAAGTTATACATTTGAGGAAGTTTATGATGCTAGTGGCGGTGTTTATAGCTATTTTAGTATTACTAACAATGACACAACGGCTCGTGCAGTTGGAGCTATTGAGGGCGTCGATACATTCGTTGATGAGGATGCTGTTACCATTGAAAGCTTAGGCCCGGATGAAGGATTCAAAATGGTTGGGTCAGCACATAGTTTAAATTTCAAATTAAATGATCCAAGAAATAATACCAAATTAGGTGGATGGACGAATTACACAGGCGGAGATGAACCAAATGTTATGAATACTGGTTATTTAAATAATTATTTCAATGGTGGTGCACTTGGAACTGGAATGGAAAAATCACCACATAATAAAATTATTGCCGTTTCAAATATTAAGAATCCAGATAACCCATTTAAAGGCGATAGTGGGTTCATAATAAAAGCTAATCCGAAAACTTTGGAACCAGGAGGAACACTCGTAACGGGTTCTTATCAAACTTATAAGGAAGCTGTTGCACCTGTTGCAAGTGTAAAAGAACAAACGATTAATGCTTATGCAAGTCAAACTAATAGGCCTAAAGTTTTAGGAACGGTTTTAGATAAGGATGGCAGTAAAGGTTATATTCAAATTACCTATCCAGATGGGTCAACGTCAGGAACAACAGAGAATGTGTACGACACAGGTAAGGTAGATACTAGTGCTGATTATAGTGCAAACATTGACACTTCTAAATTAAAATTAGGTTCAAATAAGATAATAGTGACAGCTGTTGACGATAGTGAAGTAGAACAGTTAAAACCTGTTACGGTAACAGTCAATCTTTATAAATTAGGTGCAACTGCTATCCCACAAACAATCAAAGTTGGCGATACGGTTAAGACAGGCGAAACGGACTTAATTAAGAATTTAACAATTATTAATCAACCAACAGTTAATGCACATACCTTAAAAATGGATACAACAAATCCATCAGGTAAGCCACTTGATAATAAAACAGCAGGATTTTACATTCAAGATATGCTTTTAACAGATACTGCAGTTAAACCAAATGAAATCGCAAAAGTAGCTGTACCCGTTACCGTAACTGATAGTGATACTGCATTTGACAAAACTTCTGCTCTTTATGCCAAGGGATTTGAATTAAAAACAGCGGATATTCAAAACTTATCAACTGGTGATTTAGATACATTAATCTTGAATAATAGTAAAGCTAGAGGCTGGCTGATAGCGACGGGTGCCGAATCTAAAGTTAGTGTTAAGTCAACAGAACTTAAACCAACTTCAGGTGATGGTTTTTATAAAGCAGTTATCCAAAATTCTGATGGTCAAACAAAAGAAATTGTGATTACTGTCTCAGGTGGATTAAAAATTACATCAGCACCTACTGCAACTGACTATGGTTCTTCCAGTGGCGTGATATTACCTTACAGTGGAGAAAATTTTGATCTCCAACGTAGTGATTCTAGTACCAATAGCAGTGTGAATATTTCTAATGCAGGTAAACAAGCTTGGACATTAACTGCTCGACTTACAAAAGGTTTGACAGATAGTGCTAATGATAAGTTAACTGGTGTTTTGGAGTATGTAAATTCAGCTAATGGTGTACAAGATATAGAATCAAGTAGTGCAGAAGTTGGTTCAGGACAGTCTGAGGCAACTCAAGAAGTCCGTTGGGATAAGGATAAAGGAATTGTCGCTCAACTTAACGGAGGTAATACATCACTTAAAGCTGGAGCCTATACAGGGGAAATAACATGGACACTAGAGAATACACCTTAATGTTATAGTTTCTAATTTAATCTTAAATGATTTGAATATTTTTAGCAGTTTAATTATGAACTAAATAACAATCCCAAATAATAGTAAATCCATATCAATACTGCTAAGTATTGATATGGATTTTTTTAATAAAAATTAATGATAACTAAATTTTATTCGTATTTTAGTGGCTTAATAATTTTCGTTTTATGATGAGATAAAACTTATGAATAATTATTATTTGTTTAATTTTCAAATATTTTTAAAAAAATAAAAAATTTGATTTAACATCGTACACCATTGAAGATATAATATGTACATGTTAATCAAAGACAAAGCATGTACATGTTGAATTTTTAACTTTGCTAAAAGGTATATTTGATAAAAGTTAATAGAAATAGCTAGATAAATAGGGGATAGTAGTGAATTGGCAATATGTTAGTGAAATCAAATAGACTAAATTGATAAAATAATTAATAAGTTAAAAGCAAGGATTGGGGAGGGCTAAAAAATGAGAGAGTATAAAAACAGAAAAAAAGAATGGGTTTCGGCAACAATTATGACAAGTGCTGTTTTTGCAGGATTGTTAGCTGGGGGAGCTAGCCATAGAGAACCTAGTGTGTTTGCTAAAACCGATGAGAGCAGTATGTCAAGCGAATCATCAGATGAAACATCAAGTAAGTTAACGATTAAAGAATCAAGTGAATCAGAAAAAAAGGCGCTATCAAGTGAATCTGTAGAAACTAAATCAACAACTAAAAAAAGTGAATTAAAAATAAAAGCTAAATCATCAGAAAAAACTAAACGAAGTACTCGAGCTACCACTCGAGCAGCTGGATATGTTGGACCAAAAGATGAAATTCTACCTACTGTTAAATGGGAAACAAAAGATTACGCAGCTGATGTAGCAAAGACGTTTGTTTCACAATCGGGGAGATCTGATAAGCCTAATGAACCAGTTATGTACTTTGGAAATAGTATTGAACCTTTTCAGCCTAGTGAACTGACGAATAATAATGACGCAGATAGAGCAAGCAATAATAGTTCACCTAATTTACCATCTTGGTCATATACGTATACTACCGGAAAAAATCCGCGTCCATCGATTATACACGGGCTGATTATGGGCGACAAAATAGCTCGTGGTTATAATGTGAATGAAGCTTACCTAGACAACGGTATTTCTGGTATCGAGGGTGGACTTTTAGATGGGTCAATTACTGATTATCATCTTTATAAAAATAGTATGAACACGGGATTTAAAGCAACTATGTATGATAGTAAGTACAAAGTTAGTTATACTTTTGAATCAGTATATGGTAGGACTGGTGGTATTTACCGTTACTTTAGTATTACAAATAATAATTCAGATTCACAAAAAATAGGTGCCTTGGAAACAAATGATACTTTTGTAGATTCTGATAAAGTTCCTTTACAGAGTATTGGACCTAATGATGGCTTTAAAATGATTGGGGATAGTACTAGTCAGAAGCATGTTTTGGATGTGAGATTGAAAGATCCAGAGTCTAATGCTACTTTGGGTGGTTGGACAAATTATACGGGCGGTTCTCAAGATAAGATTCTAAACCCCGCTAATTTTAATAACTACTTTAAAGGGGGGGTAGCCGGGACAGGTATGGAAGGTTCAGCAGCAAACACTAATATTGGAATTGAAAATATTAGTAATCCAAGTAAAACAATTGGTGATGATAGTGCGTACATTATGAAAGCTAATCAAGTTGATTTAGCTCCAGGTGCAACACTTGTTAATGGGTCTTACCTTACTTATAAAGAGACAACACCTAGTACTCCTCCCGTTGCGACAGTTAAAAATACAATAATTAACGGTTACGCTGATCAAAAAGGTGTTGAGATTACAGGAGATGTTACTGATTCAGATGATACAAAAGGAAATATTGAAATCGGGTATCCAGATGGAACGTCAGAAAAGAATCCTTACGATACTATTACAGTGGATGTGAAGAATCCTACACCGTATTCTGTACCAGTTAATATGTCTAAACTAGGTCCAGGTAAAAATGAACTATTAGTTACGGCAGTTGATCCAGGTAATAACCGTCAAGAAAAACCAGTTACTATAACTGTTAACGTATTCAAATTAGGCGCAATTGCTATCCCACAAACAATCAAAGTTGGCGATACGGTTAAGACAGGCGAGACGGATTTGATTAAAGATTTGACAATTATTAATCAACCAACAGTTAATGCACATACACTAACTGTTGATGGGACAAATCCATCAGGTAAACCACTTGATAATAAAACAGTAGGATTTTACATCCAAGATATGCTTTTAACAGATATTGCAGTTAAACCAAATGAAATCGCAAAAGTAGCTGTACCAGTTACTGTAACTGATGATGACACTGCAACTGATAAAGTCTCTGCCCTTTATGCAAAAGGATTTGGCGTAAAGCAGGCAGATATTCAAAAATTAACAACTGATGAGTTGACTGCATTAATTCTAAAGACTAGTGAAGCTAAAGGATGGTTGTTAGCAACTGGTGCTGAATCTAAAGTAAGCGTTGATTCAACGACACTTAAACAAACTTCAACTGATGGTATTTATCAGGCAGTTATCAAAAATTCGGATGGTTTAAAAAAGACCATTAACATTGAAGTTACAGGTGGATTGAAAATTACAGAAGGACCTGGGGCAACTAATTACGGTTCTTTTTTAGGTGTTACGTTACCTTACAGCGGAGAAGACTTTAAAGTTCAACGTAGTGACCCTGATCCTCATGTTAATAGCGTACAAGTTTCTAACGCGGGTAAACAAGCTTGGACCTTAACAGCTCAACTTACAACACCGTTAACGGAGCATAACGATGCTAACGTTAAGTTAAATGGTGTATTGACATATATAGATGCATCTGGTCAATCGCAAGATATAGAATCAAACAGTGCAGAAGTTGGTTCAGGGCAATCTGAGGTAACTCAAGAAGTAAGTTGGGCAAACGACAAAGGAATTATCGTTCAACTTAATGGAAATAACCCTTTGCTTAAAGCAGGGGACTATACAGGGGAAATAACATGGACATTAGCGGATACGCCACATTCATAAACCTTGTTTAATTAATGTTAATCGTTAGCATATTGCTAATATTAAAAACTACCAAAATCTTACGAGGGGAGAAAATACGATGCTAAAAAGAAGTACAATTATGGGGATTCTTTTAGGAAGCATGGTACCTGTTGGTTTCGCCGTAACGCAAGTTTCAGCAAGCGATACAGTGGGCTATCAATCGCATGCGACTATTGAGTTAGTTGGAAGTACTGATGAAACACGACCTGTTAATCCAATTAATCCGACGGATCCGGTAAAACCAGTTAGACCTGTTAATCCGGGGACGCCAGGTCCGTTATCGATTGATTACGTTTCGAACTTACAATTCAGTCAACAAAAAATTTCTGGTAAAGATAGTGTTTATTATGCACAACTTGACCAGTTAGCTGATAAGAACGGTAAAGTCGGAGATTATCCAAACTATGTTCAGATAACGGATAACCGTGGGTCAAATGCAGGGTGGAAATTAACCGTTGCACAGACCAATCCATTTATGAATGGTAAAAATAAATTAGATGGAACGGTTATCACGTTGATGAATGGTGTTGTTAATGGTAGTAACCTGCATAGACCGACGGATAGTCAAGCAGCAATTAAGCCAGATGGTAAGGCAGTTACTGTGATGACAGCTAAGTTGGACAATGGTATGGGGACCTGGACGGATCGTTTTGGTAAAGATAATACAGCTGCTCAACAAAGTATTTCATTGTTTGTTCCAGCTGAGTCGAAAAAAGTAGCAGGGGCTTATAAGTCTGAACTAACATGGACTTTGACAGATGCTAAACTATAAAAAAAGAGATTAGGGGAAATATATATTATGAAAAAAACAAATAAATTATTATTCGCTGCATTACTTGGATTAGGTATTACAGGAACAGCTGTTACAACAGCTAACGCATCAGAAACAAAAGATTATGTATCACATGGTAACGTTGAATTGACTAAAAATGACGGAACAACAGACCCTGGTATTACTGATCCAACAGATCCAGGACATACTATCGATCCAACAGACCCAGTGAACCCAGGTACTGGTGGCCCATTAGCAATTGACTACGTTTCTAACTTTAACTTTGGTACACAAAAAGTAACAGGTAATGATACAACATATAACTCGGAATTAGTTGCAGCAACAACAGATAACCCAACAGCTGGAACTAAAAAAGACCTTGCAAACTTCTTACAAGTTTCAGATAACCGTGGTACAGTATCTGGCTGGAAACTTTCAGTTCAACAATCAAAAGCATTTACAAGTGAAACAACAAAATCAGTATTAGATGGCACAACAATTACGTTATCTAACCCTGAAGCAAATAATGCTGATAAAAATGGTACAAAACCAGCACCATCAATTTTAACAGATAACCTTGCAATTTCTTCTGCATCAGGTGATAAAGTTGTTATGCAAGCTAAAGATGGCGAAGGTTCTGGTACTTGGGTTGAAGCATTCGGTAATGCAACTAAAGACGCTGATAAAGCTAAAGCTTCTGTTAAATTAGCTATCCCTGGTGATAGCAAAAAAGTCGCAGAAAAATACACATCAGATTTAACATGGACACTTACAGACGCTAACTTATAAGAATTAATTCTATCAATAAAAAAAGGTTATTAATTAAAAGGGGAAATTAAAATGAAAACAACTAAAATCGTAACAAGCGCAATTATTTTATCAACATTAGGTTTAACTGCAGCACCAGCTGTACATGCCGCAGACCATACAGAAAATTACACATCATTAGGTAAGATTGGTTTTACAGAAAATGATGATAAAACACCACCCGTTAACCCAGTTGATCCAGATAAACCCGTTGATCCATTAGAACCAACTGTTCCTCCTGTTAGTCCTGGTACTGATGGACCATTATCAATTGATTACGTTTCTAACTTTGATTTTGGTGAAAACAAAATTTCTGGGGACGATACAACTTACTACGCTGCACCTGTCAAAGCAGTTAGTGGTGCTAAATATGCTACTTACTTACAAGTAACGGATAAACGTGGTACTAATGCTGGTTGGAAACTTTCAGTTAAACAAGAAAAACAATTTAATGATGGCTCAGCAGATTTAGATGGTGCAGTATTAAAAATGGGATCACAAAAATTAAATTCTAAAAATATGGATAGTGTAACTAATGCAACAACCCCAGCTATAGCCGATGCTACAATTACAGCAACACCTGGTAGCGCTGTTGAAGTCTTGAATGCAGCTAAGGGTCAAGGTATGGGTACTTGGACAGATTCATTTGGTGTATATGATGCAGATGCTACAAAGGATACAGCAATGAAGGCTGTTTCATTAGCCGTACCTGGTAATTCAGCTAAAGAAGCTAAACCATATACCACTGATTTAACATGGACAATTACTGACGCAGGGATGTAAACCTGTATCAACTAGGTTATTAAAAAATAGAGGGAATCAATAAAAGGGGAAATTAAAATGAAAACAACAAAAATCGTTGCAAGTGCAATTGCGTTAACAACATTAGGTTTGACTGCAGCACCAGCTGTACATGCCGCAAATAATACACAAACATATAATGAAACAGGTAAAGTAGGTTTTGTCGCAGGAAGCACAAGCCCAACAAATCCCACAGATCCAATCGATCCAACAAATCCAATTACACCAGATCCAGATCCAGATCCAATCAAACCTGGTACAGATGGACCTTTATCGATTGATTACATCTCTAATCTTGATTTTGGTGCTGATCATAAGATTTCTGGTTCTACAGAAACTTACTATGCACAACCAATTTCAGCTACAGATAGTAAAGGTGATAAGGTTAAACGTGCTAATTACTTACAAGTAACTGATAACCGTGGTACAAATGGTGGTTGGAAACTTTCAGTAAATCAAGATGCCCAATTTAATGATGGGACTTCTGAGTTGGCTGGTGCGCAATTAAAAATGACCGGTCAAACATTTAATTCTTCAAATATTGGTGACACGACAACAATCCCAACTGCTTTAAATAGTGGTGTTATTACACCAACTGTTGGAAAAGATGTTGAAGTTGTAAGTGCTGCTAAGGGTCAAGGTATGGGTACTTGGACTGATTCATTTGGCACATATGTCGATGGAACAGATACAGATGCTTCAATGAAAGCAATCTCATTAGAAGTACCTGGTAAAACAGCTAAATCAATTGGAACAAGTTACAAAACTAACTTAACATGGACATTAACAGACGCAGGTCTATAAAAAGATTAGAAGTAAGTTAAACCAAAGGGGAAATTAATTATGAAAAAAGCAGCAATTGCAACATCAGCACTTTTAGCAGTTACGTTATTTTCAACATTAGCACCTGCAGCACATGCTGCCGATATTACAAAAGGCACAACAGGTGATGTTAACTTCGTAGCTAATCCAGCTACTGGGGCAGGCGAACTTAAGCTAATCAGTGCACCGAGTGTTGATTTTGGGGATCAAGAAATTAGTGGATCAACAAAAACTTATGAACAAACGTCTTTTGGCGCTAAACCAGAGGATGCTAATATCCAAGTTGATGATAACCGTGGCTCAAATGTCGGTTGGAATTTAACAGTTGCAAATACACAATTTGCCACGGCAACGGGTACGGCACTTGATGGTGCTAAGTTAACCTTAACAAATGGTTCAATTATTAATGGTAATGGGGCAAAGTTTGTGGCTAATCCTGCAGCAACTATGCTTTTAGATGGTTCATCTAAAGCTGTTCCAGCAGTAGATGCAGCTAAAGATAAAGGTATGGGGCCTAACACATTACCTGTTACTAAAGCAACTTTAGAAGTACCTGGTGCAACAAGTAAATTAAATGAAAAATATACATCAACAATTACATGGACATTAAAAGACGCAGCATTATAAAATGCAGAAAGGGATAGGTTAAAACAATGAGCTTGAAAAAAAATATACGACTAGCAGTAGCCATTGTCCCCCTCCTTGCATTTTCGATGATGGTAAATTCAGTAGCCGATGCAGCAGTTGCAACTGATGGAAAAACTGCGATATCATCAGCTAACTTAACATTACTTGAAAAGTCTGGTCCTGTTGATCCGTTAGATCCATCAAAACCAGTGCACCCACTCAATCAAGTTACGCCAACAACTGGAGACTTAAGAATAGATTATATTTCTAGTTTTCATTTTGGGGCACAGGATATCTCGGGGAGTAATAAAACCTACTATGCAACTTTTGATAAAGTAGCTGACATGACTAACCGTCGTGACTCAAGTGGAGTGTGGGACACACAAAACCTAACAGATAAAGATTATTATAATGTACCTAATTACGCCCAGGTCACAAATAATACAACGGGTAATTGGTCATTAGGTGTTAGTAACACTGTTTTTAAAAGTCCTAGCGGGAACGTGCTTAAAGGTGCTGTACTAAATATTAAGAATATCGAAGCACATAGTGAAAATCCAGGTTTAGGGCTAAGCGGGGACTTACCAGGTAACGTTAAACTTACAGGAACTGGTGGTACTCCTGTTTCGGTTGTTAGTACGACAGATGGTAATAGTGATAATCCGTTCGGTACTTGGACACTTGCTATGGGTACTGATAAAGCGGGAACTAACTCTACAGGAAACGATGCAGTGTCGTTATTTGTTCCTGGTACCACTGTGAAAACAAAAGAAGCTTATACATCAACGTTGAAATGGACATTGATAGCGGCTCCATAAAGCTAATTTGAAAAGAAAGAGGATTTTTACATTGAATAAAAAATTTTTTGGAATCATAATGGCGTTTGTGGCAGGATTGGTTTTATTTAGTGGACAAGTTCAAAAAGCGAACGCTGCTGAAATGAACTTTGCCGTTACTGCAAATCTTCCAAGTAATCAAGTTGATAAGCGCCAAACCTATTTTAATTTAAAAATGAAGCCTAATCAGAAACAAGATGTTACTGTCACATTGAAAAATTCGACTAATAAAGCAGTTGTCGTAATGGCTGAGGCAAATACAGCTGTAACCAACGATAACGGTGTGGTTGAATATAGTCATGTGAAACCAAAACTTGATAAAACAATGGTAAATCCTCTATCTTCAATTGTTAAGTCGGATAAAGAAGTGACAATTCCAGCCAAGAAAAGTGTTGTGCATACGTTCCATATCACAATGCCCGCTAAGAAATTTAATGGCGAAATCGATGGTGGATTATACTTCTATGAAAAGATCGACAAAGATAGTGAAAAAAAATCAAAGAGTAACGTTCAAATTAAAAACCGTTATGCATTTGTGATTGGGACAACGTTAACTGAAACAGATGATGTTGTTAAACCTGATATGAAATTACTTAAAATTGAACCAGGTTCAGTTAATTTCCGTAATACATTGAAGGTAAATTTACAAAACCCAACAACAACACCTATTCGTAATTTAAAGGTAGCCGGAAAAGTCTATTCAAGAAATGGGGATGAAGCCTTACATGCTTCAACCACTTCGAATATGACAATGGCTCCCAATACGAATTTTAATTATGGTATTTTTTGGGACAACCAACCCTTTAAACCTGGTAAGTACCGTCTAGAAATGACGGCAACTTCTGGTGTGAATAAGTGGAAATGGACTGAAAACTTCACAATTGATGGCGCAACGGCAGATAAATTGAACGAAAAGGCAGTTGACTTAGAAAAAGATTATACAATGTGGTATATTCTTGCAGGAATCTTCTTACTTCTACTTGTATTATTGATTATTTGGTTCTTAGTTCGTCGTAATAAAAAAGATAAAGAAGAAGCTGTCGCAGAAGCAAAACGACAAATTTTATCAGAATTACAAACTGGTGAAAAAGAAGATAAGTAGTCGAAATGGGTGAGGTATGGTTATGGGGAAAAAAATAACGAGTACTTTAGTAATTGGTCTTTTGGGGTTATCTTTTAGTTTAGGTGCATTCGGTAATACCGCAGAAGCGGCTAGTTATACAAGTGAAATGGGAATTGAATTTGTAGGTAAAATGCCAACAACTTCTCAGGTGACACCAGATCCAGACGGGAGAACACCTGTCTCAAAGAATGTTGCATCGAATCAAAACAGATTACCTCAAACCGGTGAAATAAAAGGATCAGGATTATCAATGATAGGATTTATTCTTTTATCAACCGCAGGATTAATTGGATGGGTTAAATATAACGATTCAAAGCAATCAAAATAAAGAATAGTTAAAATTAAAGTAGGCTACCTTCGTATTTATATGAAGATAGCTTATTTTTTTTGCTTATTATCTAAGTCCAATTTAGTTAAAATTAAAAATATACTAGTGGTTAAATTTGCAAAAGAAAGCGTTAACATGATAAGCTGTGTTTAAGGTATTAATAAAAAAATAAATATAAATATAAGGAGGTATTAGTAATGCTCTAACTAATTTTTTTATGGAGGGCCTGTATCAAATAATTGTTTATAAACCAAAATAGAGGAGATGAATAAAATGAACAAAGTAGAAATGAGTCAGACAAAGAAGAATGTGATTAAAACGGTAGCGGTGGTTGGATTATTGAATTCAGTAATGATTTTAGGGGTAGCTAATAATTCCGTAGATGCTAGTAACCATGAAAAGCAGGTGGCGACAGCTAAAGTAGGTACGAAAGAATTAGGTGTTATTACAAGAGGCTCAATGAAAGTATCTGGAACGGGTGCAAGTGGTCTACACTTACAAGGTAATAATACAGTGACAACAGGTACATTAGATTTTGATTATGAAGGAAAGTCGATTATTTCGGCAGGAATTAATGAATCGACAGACTATGTCTTGTCAGTTCCTTCAGAGTTAGTTCCACTTTTTAACCATGATTCGTTCAATAATTATATAACAGGAAATTTCCAATTTAATAACGGAAGTAAATATACGTATAATAAAAATGATATCCGAGTTGAGGATAATGGTAAAACATTACGAATCAAAAATCCATCTCATTCTTGGATTGCATTTGCCGACTTCAAAGTTCATTTATCTCTTGATATTGGGCAAATGGTAACAGATACAGGTATCAGAGTAGCGGACGCAGAAAATAACTCAAGTTATATATTTAATAGTGGTTTAGTAAAAAATGGTGCGCCAATTGATTGGGACGTGTTGGGTTCATATAATGCTTCTGACACGTTGCCAACATATCACCTAGACCCGGGTTGGGCACTTTTGAAAGAAATTCCAACCGTTGAAACAATTTTTGATACAGATACAACGGTATCAGGTCGTGGTGTTCCAGGTGCTAAAATTGAAGTTAAAGTTGGCGATAAAGTTATAGGGACAGGTATCGTTGATGAAAATGGACTTTACGAAGTTACTATTCCTAAACAACATGAAGATACAACAGTTAGTGTTCGTCAGAATACAGGTGTTGGTTGGAGTGATGTGAAAACTACGGTAGTTAAGCATAAAGATGTTACGATTGCTAAACCAACTGTTGATTCTTATTATCAAAGTGATAAATATTTAACAGGTACTGGAGAAACAGCTGGAAATACAATTATTATTGCTGATGCAAGCGGTAATGAAATTGCTAGAACAGTCGTACAGTCAGATCTTAGTTTCTCTGTACAAATTCCAGAACAAGGAGCCTATACACTTCTTTATATAACTGAAACAAATGGGACAGAAATAAGTCTTGCAACGGTAGTTCCAGTTCGTGAAGGGTAACCAAAATAAACTGTAAATTGGCAAAAGTAATTCATCATTTTTTTTGATGAATTACTTTTGTATTAAAACAAAATCGATAAAGCGGTTACTTCATAAATTAGATAAATATTTTTTAATTAAAAAAATATGTTTACATTTAAATAGATTATAGGTAAACTGGCTATGTCGCAGTAACCAGATAATAAGTTTGCGATTAGGTTACAGCTAAGTTAACGAATAAATCTATTAGGAGGGACTAGGGGGTCACAACTAATCAGCTAGACTAATGAGTTAAATATAGTAATGTTAGGTATAAATAGGCAGCAACTATAGGGGGAGGACTAAACAATGAAAGGGCATAACAGTAATAAAAAAGAACGAATCTCAGCAACGTTAATGACGGGAATTATCTTAGCAGGAGTGATGACAGGTAGCATTGTTAACGTGGTTAACAATGAGGGCCCAGGAACTTCTGTCCAAGCTAAAGAGCTAGATGAAACCGTTAAACCTCAAACAGCATCTTCTGAAAAAACAACCGAAAAAAGTACATCGATAAAAGCAACAAAAGAAGAAATAACAAGCGAAGTAGCAACTAAAGAAGAAGTAACGAAAGCACCAACAAAAAAAGTAGCAACGACTAAAAAAAGTGAGACAGCAGTACCAGCTGCTGGTTATGTTGGTCCATCACAAGGGGCCATTAATACTCAGTGGAGTACTACCGATGTGGCATCAAATTCTAAAAATGAGTATGTGTCACTTACAGGAGGCGGGAAGTTAGTAAATGGTGTTCCAACAAACAACGCGGGAAAAGCAGATGATACAGCGACTCCTGTTTTATATTTTGGTAATGCAGCATTTAATTTCCAACCAAGTGCGCTGACAAATAACGATTCTTACAGTGAACAGGGTAATGCATCTAGTTGGGCATTTACGAAGGTTGGTGCCAGTGGAAGAAATCCTAATCCAAGAAAGTCTTATGGAATTATCATTAATAATGCTATTCCAAAAGATCGTGGATATGGGTATGCAGCAGAAAGTAACACGACGCCTAATACAATTGAAAGTGCTGTAAAACTTGGACCAATTACAGATTACCATCTTTATAAAAATAATGATGGTACTGGATTCAAAGCTACAATGTACGATGTAACATATAAGGTGAGCTATACATTTGAAGAAATGTATGATGCAGCAGGTGGTATATATAGTTATTTCAGTATCACAAATAATGATACTGCAACTCGAGCTATTGGTGCAGCTCAGGGGGTCGATACTTTGGTTGATAAGGATGACGTCCCTGTAAAAAGTTTGGGACCTAACAATGGATTTAAAATGGTAAGTGATAAACATACCTTGAATTACAGATTGAAGGATCCCGGTAATAATACTAGCTTGGGTGGTTGGACTAATTATTCAGCTGGGAAAGCTACCGGTACTGGTATATTAGATATATCAAATATAAGTAGTTATTTCAAAGGTGGAGCTGTAGGAACTGGAATGGAGACATCAGTGCTTGATAAAATTATAGCTATCAACGACATTAGTCAGCCAGATACTCCGTTTAAGGGAGATAGTGCTTTTGTAATAAAAGCTAATCCTAAAACGTTAGCCCCAGGAGAAACATTAACGACAGGTTCTTACTTAACTTATAAAGAAACGACACCAAGTATTCCACCTGTTGCAACTGTAACACCATCAACAATTAATGCTTATGCGGATCAAACAGATTCATTTAAAATTGTAGGTAAAGTTTCAGATGAAGATAGTACAAAGGGATACATTCAAATTAAGTATCCAGATGGGTCAATATCATCGCCAGCAGAGAATACTTATGAAACAACAAAAGATGGTGTCGATTATTCTGCAAAGATTGACCCTACAAAATTAAAAGTAGGTGCAAATAAAGTTATAGTAACTGCGATTGATGCTGGAGGTACCGAACAATTAAAACCAGTTACCGTAACTGTCAACTTATTCAAGTTGGGTGCAACTGCTATTCCACAAAAAATTGATGTTGGCGGAACCGTTACAATAGATGAAACAAAATTAATCAAAGATTTAACAATTATGAATACTAATAAACATACATTAGAAATTGATCCTACAAATCCATCAAATAAACCACTTGATAACACAAAAGTTGGTTTCTATATACAAGATATGATTTTGACGGATACGGATGTGACACCTAATGAAACTGCTAAAGTTGCCGTTCCTGTCAATGTAATAGATGGTGATACCGTCGTTGATGGTGATTCTGTAGTTTACGCTAAGGATTTTAGTACGGACAGTAAATCTATCTCGGGATTAACAGAGACTAAATTAAATGAGTTCATATTAACAGAGAGTTCGGCTAAAGGTTGGATACTATCAACTGGTGCTGATTCTAAAGTTACAGTTAAATCAACGACACTTACACCAACTTCTAGTGCTGGTGACTATGAAGCAGTTATTGTAAATGCTCAGGGTGTTGAAAAAACGATTAAGATCACAGTTGCAGGTGGTGGTTTAGCAATTACTGCAGCCTCTGATGAAATGACTTTTGGTTCAAAAGATGGGGTAATGTTGCCTTACAGTGGAGAAAATTTCAATCTTCAACGTACTGCTGAAAATACTGTATCAATTTCTAATCTAGGCAAAACAGCTTGGACATTGAAGGCTAGCGTTTCAAAACCTTTAACAGATGGATCTAACACATTGAAAGGTGTTTTGAAATATATAGATGCAACTGGAACTGCACAAGATTTAGATACTGGTAGTACAGAGGTTGGTTCAGGTCAGACAGAAGAAACTAAAGATGTCACTTGGGCAGCCGATAAAGGTGTTGTTGCTGAACTTAATGGAAGCAACATGTCACTTAAAGCAGGTAAGTATGCAGGGGAAATAACATGGACACTAACGGATGCGCCTTAATCCTAATCCTTGCTTAATTAACGTTAATCATTAGCATTTTGCTAATATTATAAAAACATCAAAATCTGACGAGGGGAGTAGATACGATGATAAAAAGAAAGTTAATTTTGGGAGTTCTTTTAGGTAGTATGGTACCGGCTGGTTTTACCGTAACGCAAGCTTTGGCAAGCGAAACAGTGAATTATCAGTCGCATGCAACTATTGAATTCGTGAAAAATACTGACGGTACACCGCCAGTTGATCCAACAAATCCAACTGATCCGTTAAAACCGGTTAAACCAGTTAATCCTGGAACAGATGGACCATTATCAATTGATTACGTTTCGAACTTACAATTTAGTCAACAACAAATTTCTGGTAAAGACAGTGTTTATTATGCACAACTTGACCAGTTAGTTGATAAAAACGGTAAGGTTGGGGAATATCCAAACTATGTTCAAGTAACGGATAATCGTGGTTCAAACGCAGGCTGGAAACTAACTGTTGCACAGACCAATCCATTTATGAATGGTAAAAATAAATTAGATGGAACGATTATTACGTTAATGAATGGAACAACTAACGGAAGTAGTAATATGAGTCAGCCGACAGCTAGTCAAGCAGCCATCAATCCAGATGGCAAAGCAGTTACTGTGATGACAGCCAAGGTCGACAAAGGTATGGGAACATGGACAGACCGTTTTGGTAAAGATAATACAGCTGCCAAACAAAGTGTGTCATTACTTGTTCCAGCTGAATCAAACAAAGTAGCAGGGGCTTATAAGTCTGAATTAACATGGACTTTGACAGATGCTAACTTATAAAAAAGGTTATATAAAGGGGAAATAAATGATGAAAAATTCAAGTAAATTATTATTAAGTACATTATTAGGCGTAGGTGTGACAGGTGCCATTATGACAACTGCTCATGCATCTGAAACACAAACATATACATCACACGGTAAAATTGAATTGACTAAAAATGATGGTACAACAGATCCTGGTATTACGGATCCAACAGATCCTGGACATACTATTGATCCAACAGATCCTACAAACCCAACAGATCCAGGTACTGGTGGCCCATTATCAATCGATTATGTTTCTAACTTTAACTTTGGTGCTCAAAAGATGTCAGGTAACAACGAAACATATGACTCTCAATTAGTGACAGTTAAAGATGCATCCGGAGCTGATAAAGATCTTGCAAACTTCCTACAAGTTTCAGATAACCGTGGAACAGTAGCAGGTTGGAAACTTACTGTTCAACAAGCAAAAGCATTTACAAGTGAAACAACAAAATCAGAATTAGATGGGACAACAATTACGTTATCTAATCCTGAAGCAACTAATGCTGATAATAACGCATCAAAACCAAAACCAACATTAACAAATAGCGTTGACATTTCAGCTACATCAGGGGACAAAGTTGTTATGCAAGCAAAAGATGGCGCAGGTTCTGGTACATGGTCTGAATCCTTTGGTAACGCAACAACAGATGCTGCTAAAGCCAAAGCTTCTGTTAAATTAGCTATCCCTGGTGATAGTAAAAAAGTTGCAGAAAAATACACATCAGATATTACATGGACACTTACAGACGCTAACTTATAAAATCTAAATTAGTCAATAAAAAATAAAAATGGTTATTAATTAAAAGGGGAAATAAATTATGAAAACAACTAAAATCGTTACAAGCGCAATTATTTTATCAACATTAGGTTTAGCTGCAGCACCTGCAGTACATGCTGCAGATTATACATCAACAGGTAAGGTTGGATTTATGGAAAATACAGATCCAACAACACCCGTTGATCCAACGGATCCAACAGGCCCAGTAGGCCCAACGGATCCAACAGACCCAGATAATCCTCAACCAGGAACACCTGGCCCATTATCAATTGATTACGTTTCTAACTTTGATTTTGGTTCAAAAAATAAGGTTTCTGGAGACGATACAACTTACTACGCTGCACCTGTTAAATTAGCTGATAAAGATGGTAAAGAAGTTACAAGAGCTAACTACCTACAAGTAACAGATAAACGTGGATCAAATAAAGGCTGGAAATTGTCAGTTAAACAAGTAAAACAATTTAACGATAGTAAGACTGATTTAGATGGCGCACAGCTAAGTATGGGAACACAAACTTTAAATTCTAAAAATATTGGCGGAACAACAGATCCAGCTATAGCTAAAGCTACAATTACAACATCAATTGGTGCTGACGTTGCTGTCTTAGATGCTGGTAAGGATCAAGGTATGGGGACTTGGACAGATTCATTTGGTGTCTACGATGCTGATGCTACAAAAGATACAGCAAGTAAAGCTGTCTCATTGAAAGTACCTGGTAATTCAGCTAAAACGGTCGGTTCATCATATACAACAGATTTAACATGGACATTAACAGACGCTGGTTTATAAAATTAAGTCATATCACTTTCTAATAGGCTACAAAAAAATAGGGAATTAAAAAAAGGGGAAATTAAAATGAAAACAACTAAAATCGTAACAAGCGCAATCGTATTAACAACATTAGGTTTAATTGCAGCACCAGCTGTAAATGCAGCAACAGTAGGATCACTTCCAACAAAAGGTAGCGTTGGTTTTACAGATAATACAGATCCAACAGGTCCAGTTGATCCAACAGATCCAACAGATCCAGTTGACCCAACAGACCCTCCAATTAACCCAGGAACAAATGGTCCATTATCATTAGATTATGTTTCAAACTTTGATTTTGGTTCAAAAAATAAAGTTTCTGGTAGTGATACAACTTACTACGCAGCTCCTGTTGAAATAACAGATTCTAAAGGAACAGCAAAAGAAGTAGCTAACTACTTACAAGTAACAGATAACCGTGGATCAAATGCTGGTTGGACAGTTAATGTTAAGCAAGAAGGCGCATTTACTGACGGTACAAAAGAATTAACTGGTGCTCAATTGAGTATGAAAGATCAAACATTTAATTCAACAAATATGGATGCGACAACAACACCATCAATAATTGGTGATAAAGATAATAATAGTGTCGTTGCTCCTACAGTTGGTAGCGATGTTAAGGTTGTTACTGCTACAGACGGTCAAGGAATGGGAACATGGACTGATTCATTTGGTAAAGATGCTAAAGCTAAAGCCGTTTCATTAACAGTACCTGGTAAAACAGCTAAAAATCTTGGAACAATATATACAACAGATTTAACATGGACATTAACAGACGCAAACTTATAAAAATTGGGTTAACAAAAGGGGAAATAAATTATGAAGAAAACAGCAATTGCAACAGCAGCACTTTTAACCGTTACTTTGTTTTCAACAGTAGCACCAGCAGTACATGCTGCTGATGTAACATTACCTTCATCAGGTGATGTCAACTTTGTAGCTGATCCTGCTACTGGAGCTGGAGAAATTAAATTGACAAAGGCACCAAGTGTTGATTTTGGAGATCAAAAAATTAGTGGATCAGATGCAAAATATGATGCAGCTACTATTACAGATTCTATCGTTGTTGATGACAACCGTGGTTCAAATGAAGGTTGGAAATTAACAGTTGCCAACACACAGTTTACCGGCTCAAAAGAATTAGCTGGGGCTAAGTTAACATTGACGCCTGGAACTGTTTCTAATAATAATGGGGCAAGTTATAATGCTACCCAACCAACAGCGGATATGGTTTTAGACGGATCTAGTCAAAGTGTTGCAGTAGTAGATGCAGCTAAAGACATGGGTATGGGTACTAACACGTTACCTGTTACTAAGGCAACCTTAGACGTACCTGGTGCATCAACTAAATTAAAAGAAAAATATACATCAGTAATTACATGGACGTTAAACGACGCACCATTATAGGATGCAGAAAGGGATAGGTTAAAACAATGAGCTTGAAAAAAAACTTACGACTAGTAGTAGCCATTGTCCCCCTCCTTGCAATTTCAATAATGGGAAATTCAGTGGCTGATGCAGCAGTAGCGCCTGATGGAAAAACTGCAACCACAGCGGCTAACTTAACATTACTTGCAAAGTCTGGTCCAGTTGATCCATTAGATCCGACAAAACCAGTACAACCAATTAATCCAGTTACGCCAACTACTGGTGACCTGAGGATAGATTATATTTCTGATTTACATTTTGGTACTCAGAAAATTTCAGGAAATAAAAAATCTTATTATGCTGCTTTTGATAAAGTAGCTGATTTAACAGGACATCGTGATGAAGCTACAGGTGAGTGGGTTATAGATAAGCTCACGGATGCAGATTATAGGGATGTACCTAATTACGTTCAGGTTACAAATAATACGACAGGAAACTGGTCGTTGACGGTTAGTAACACATCATTTAAAAGTGGTGCTAATGAACTTAAGGGTACTGTGCTTACAATAAAAAATGTAGCATCGAAAACAGATAACGGAGATCCTGATGCCGGTTTATTTACCGATAGTATATTATTAAAAGGTGACGGTGCATCATATCAAGTAGTAGATCCAACTGCCAATACTAATCCCACAGGGACCTGGACAATAGCAATGGGTGATGCAACAACAGGTAATAAATCAGCGAGATTGGATGTGCCTGGCCCGGCTGAAAAAGTAGCTGGTGAAACATATACGTCGACATTAAACTGGACATTGACGGCGGCTCCATAAAGTTAATTTGAGAAGAAAGAGGATTTTTACATTGAATAAAAAATTTTTTGGAATCATTATGGCGTTTGTGGCAGGATTAGTTATATTTAGTGGACAAGTTCAAAAAGCGAATGCTGCTGAAATGAACTTTGCTGTTACTGCAAATATTCCAAACAACCAAATTGATAAGCGCCAAACGTATTTTAATTTAAAAATGAAACCGAACCAAAAGCAAGACATTACTGTCACATTAAAAAATTCGACTAACAAAGATGTTACTGTAATGGCTGAAGCAAATACAGCGATTACAAATGATAACGGAGTGGTTGAATACAGTCACGTGAAACCAAAACTTGATAAAACAATGGTAAACCCTCTATCTTCAATCATTAAGTCAGATAAAGAAGTGACAGTACCGGCTAAGAAAAGCATTGAGCATACATTCCATATCACAATGCCCGCTAAGAAATTCAATGGCGAAATTGACGGTGGCTTGTACTTCTATGAAAAAATTAACAAAGATAGTGAAAAAAAATCAAAGAGTAACGTTCAAATTAAAAACCGTTATGCCTTTGTTATTGGGACAACGTTAACTGAAACTGACGATGTTGTTAAGCCTGATATGAAATTACTTAAGATTGAGCCCGGATCAGTTAATTTCCGTAATACATTGAAGGTAAACTTACAAGATCCAACAACAACACCAATCCGTAACCTGAAAGTTGATGGAAAAGTCTATTCAAGAAATGGTGATAAAGCACTACATGCTTCAACCACTTCGAATATGACAATGGCTCCAAATACAAACTTTAATTATGGCATTTTCTGGGATAACCAACCCTTTAAGCCTGGTAAGTACCGTTTAGAAATGACGGCGACTTCTGGGGTACATAAGTGGAAATGGACAGAATATTTCACAATTGATGGCGCAACGGCAGATAAATTGAACGAAAAAGCGGTTGACTTAGAAAAAGATTACACAATGTGGTATATCCTTGCAGGAATCTTCTTGCTATTACTTCTATTGTTGCTCATCTGGTTCTTAGTTCGTCGTCGTAACAAAAAAGATAAAGAAGAAGCTGTCGCAGAAGCAAAACGACAAATTCTAGAAGAATTACAAACTGATAAAAAAGAAGATAAGTAGTCAAAATAGACGAGGTATGGTTATGAGAAAAAAACTAATGAGTGTTTTAATAATTAGTCTTTTGGGGTTATCTTTTAGTTTAGGTGCATTCGGTAATACTGCAGAAGCGGCTAGTTATACTAGTGAGGTTGGAATCGAATTCGTTGGTAAAATGCCAGAGAAAACGAAACCAACCACACCGACAACAAGACCAACAACAACGTCCCCCACGACGCCAACAACTTCACAGGTAACACCGGATGGGAAAACACCTGTCTTAAAAAATGCAGCAAAAGGTCAAACCAGTTTACCTCAGACTAGTGAAATGAAAGAATCAGGACTATCAATGATGGGCCTTGTTCTGTTGCTAGCTATGGGATTAGTTGGCTGGTTTAAAAGAAATTATGCAAAATAATTAAAATTTAATAGTTTAACTAAAAAGAGTTTTTCCTCGTAAAAATACGAGGAAAAACTCTTTTTTTATTGCGATATTTATTAAAGGTTCTATTACAACTGTTGTTGATAAATATATTACAGAGCCCTTAATTTAAGAGGTTGGGTTTTTGCTTAAATATTAAATTAGATTAACGTTATGGTTAAATCACTTTGAAGTAATGTTGAAATTATGATAGCATAAAAATGTTGTTAATGAAAAAATAGATTAAAGTAATAGCATTTAAGGGTAGTTTTATCCCACAGTATATTCACAAAATATTAAAAGGGGATAGTATGGGAAAAATATATATAGAAATATTAGCGACTATCGGGATACAAATAATACCCTTTATATTTATCATAGATGGATATATCCATAGAAATGGTATTGGCTTAAATAATGGTGATGGGTTACTTGTTTTAGGTGTTTTATTATTATTTGGAATGGGTATTATATATACTATTACGTATTTATTAGATGTAATGATTAAAAGGCATAATAAGTACTTAGTACCTAAATTTAAATACTTATTATTAATGTATTGGGTATTTCTAGATGTTATTATAGTAATTTATTTAAGTTTTAGAAATTTCTTTTAGAGTAGGAAAATCAAATTTTTCATCAACATTCGGGAAAAGGTAAATATGTTGAGGTATATAAAATAAAGGAATAGCCATATTATGCTGCGGGTTCATTTAACCCTATTTATATTCATAAAATAACATCATATTAAGGAGCTAAAAATGTTGAAACTTTTAAAAAATTC
This sequence comes from Dellaglioa sp. CoH-56-MRSF-10, assembly GCF_056782175.1. Next base: position 55,004 of record NZ_JBXAYF010000003.1, on the reverse strand, counting down.
CAAAGTATTACATTCATTTTTTAATATTATATTTATTATAGAAACTTTTAGTTTATTTCTTGATACTGCATTTTCATTAGGCGGAATGGGAAGTCAACATATAGATCTATTCCTTTCAGTATCAAGTATAATCGTTCTTTTACAATTTTTTATGCTGATTGTCCAATTTAATTATTTCGATAAAATAATAATAGTAATCCTTTCAATGTTTAATATTGTATTAAACGCAATTATGTTGATCATTGAGATTAATAATGATTGTTATCTTCCTACATTAGAATCCTTCCTGGTAGCTATTTTGATTTCACTGTTCTTTATATGTAAATACTATAAATCAGGAGAAACTAAATGATTAGAAAAGTAATCAATTCAAAAATAATAGCAATCAGTTTAAATATAATATTAATGATTCTTGCAATTATAATGATTGTTCATGCTCTTTCAGGTAAATTCTATAGTGAAGATGTATTCATGTTATTAGTAGGGAACATTGAGATAATTATGATTTTATTACAGAATAAATTATGTAAATATCGTGGTATTATAATACTATCAATTTTTAATGTGATTTTAAATGTAACTCTATCAAATTTGGTTTATACAGACCCGTTAGTTTGGGCTTGTTACATTGGGTCAATTATTTCTATCTTCTTTATGATTAAATTCCCAAAAATGACTTCGTATTAAAATGGGTGATTACGGTAAAAAGAGCTAAACAGAAAATCCTATCTCTTAATTGAGGTAGGATTTATTTTTTATGAAACGTAATGGTAACGATTACAATCCAACTATATTAACGATTTTAATTTATTATTGATTGAACTAATTTTTTTCTACTATGTTGCTTATTATATTTTGTAGTGTGGTAAGAACGCCATGGCTATCTTAAGAAACATGATATATAATTAATGTAAGCGAAAACAAAAAACCTTATATCAACATATAAGGTTTTTCAAAAGAAAATATTTTAATTTTAACGATGCGCCATGAGGGAGTCGAACCCTCAGCTCAAGAACCGGAATCTTACGTGCTATCCATTACACCAACGGCGCAGTATAGTTAATAGTTTAGCTGAATTACGTAAAAAAAACAAGTAACGAAAGCGGAGGTTGAGAAATAATGGCTATTGAACAGAAATTTAAGCAACAACAAACGCAAATTCAAAAACTGGCAATGACACCAGAGCTCCAACAATCAATTAAAATGTTGCAATATAATATAGAAGATTTACAAGAATTTGTCACTGAAAAAATGATGGAAAACCCTTTGATTGAAGCTGTTGACGACAATCAGAGAATCCAAGCAGGGGAGTCTCGTTATAAAGTTAATCTAACAACAAATGGTGATACTGATTATATGAATTCAGTCAGTGATGATGAATCACAATCTTTATTGGATTATTTATTGGAACAAATTTATCTAACGATGCGTCAAACACCGCTTAGAAAGGTTGTTCTTTACTTAGTAGATTATATTGAACAGACGGGCTATTTTAATGCTAATTTGGATGATTTAGCAGAAGAATCAGGAATACCACCCATTATGTTATTAGATGCGTTAACCTTGATTCAACGCTTAGATCCGCCCGGTGTTGGTGCACGTAATTTACAAGAAAGTTTAATGTTACAGATTGATTCTGACGATTTAGCGCCTGAATTGGCATATACAGTCATAAAAGATGATTTTGATAACTTTGTCGATCGTAAATGGTCGGACATAGCAAAAAAATATCGTGTTAATCTTTCAGAAATTCAAGAAATATCAGATTTTGTTCGCACATTATCACCTAATCCAGGTGCAGGATTTGGGACAACTAGAATTGGTAAAATCTATCCAGATTTAGTTTTGAAAAAAAGTAATAATGAATTAACATTATTCAAAGTTCGCGGTGCACAGCCTGAAGTTGTTTTTCAACAAAAATATTTTGATGATATGTCAAAAGACCAAGATCCTGAAGTAATCAAATATTTAACTGAAAAGAAACGGGAATATGAATGGCTAGTTCATGGCTTGAAACAACGAGGCGATACCATTTTAAAAGTAGGACAATATATTTTGAAATATCAGGCTGACTTCTTCACTGATAAAACCAAACCAATTAAGCCATTACTTTTACGGGAAGTTGCAGCCGCTTTAGGTGTTCACGAATCAACAATTAGTCGAACCGTTAATGATAAGTACATTGAAACAGAATCTGGTGTTTATGAAATAAAATCATTCTTTGGACAAATCGCAAATAAGAACAAAAAGAATGCTGAAGAGCTATCTTCAAAAACGATTATGACAACTATGCAGACTTTGATTGAATCTGAAGATAAAACGAAACCTTTCTCTGATCAAAAAATAGTTTTACAATTAATGAAACAAAACATCGATATTTCGAGACGAACAGTTGCAAAATATCGTGAAAACCTGAACATTCCATCGTCATCAGCAAGAAAACGCTACAAGGATTAGGAACAATTATGACCTTATCTCATATATCAAACGTCAATTGCTGACATGGCAGATAGTCGTTTGAAGTGCTTGCAAAGTATGAAACAACCTGATATAATTTGTCTTGTAATAAAGGTATGAAGACACTTTGATTAATGCAGAATGTTATCGTGCTTTGTTTTTTTAGAATTAATGGGTCATAATGCGACACTGTGGGACAAATAATGCCCCATAAGAGAGCAGGTGCAGTATGCATCATGAATTAGAGTGGATCGAAGCAATTGCACCAGACATGATTAAAGTTTTAAAACAAAGATATTTTGTTTTAAGACAGATTGAATGGATGATGCCTGTTGGTCGCAGAATGTTGGCAGCAACTTTAAATCTAAGCGAACGCGTTATGAGAACCGAAACAGATTTTCTGCGTAAGCAAGAACTTATCGTCGTTGGTAAGTCAGGAATGACGCTAACGGATAGAGGTATATCAGTACTACATGGCCTTGAAAAAGTGATGGATAATTTAGTTGGTGTTCGACAGGATGAACAAGAGTTGAGTCGAATTTTAGGCATTGAACATTGTTTGATTGTATCAGGCGATTCCGATGAACAACCTAAAGTTTTAGAGTCAATGGGTAAGAGTCTAGCTGCTAAGTTAGCACTCTTATTGCCAGAAGGTAAAAATTTAATTGCGGTAATGGGTGGCACAACGATGGCTCAAGTAGCTGATCAGTTGACAACACGTCTTTCAATTAAGCGCGATTTAACTTTTTTACCAGCCAGAGGTGGTGTTGGTGAATCAGTAGATATACAAGCCAACTCGATTAGTGGTAAGATGGCATTACACACAGGCGGCAAACATAGAGCCTTGTATGTACCTGAACAACTAAGTGAGAAAACGTACGAGCCTCTTCTTGAAGAACCGAGCATTCAAGAAGTTTTGAACTTAATCAAGGAAAGCAATGCTGTAATTCACAGTATTGGAGAAGCAATGCATATGGCTAAGCGTCGTGACATGTCTAGTGGTATAATAGACATGTTGAAAGAGGACAAAGCTGTAGGTGAGGCATTCGGATATTTCTTTGATGCTCAAGGCAAGGTCGTTTATAGGATTCCTCGTATCGGTTTACAAATAGAGGATCTCACGCACATAAAATGTATTTTCGCAGTTGCAGGTGGCCATTCTAAGGCCGAAGCAATTGTGGCATACATGAAACTTGCACCTAAACAGACGTGGTTAATCACGGATGAGGGTGCCGCAAACTCGATTTTAAAAAAGTAGTGTGCAAACACGCTTTTTAAAATAAATAAATCTTCATTTCCTAAAGGAGGAAATTTAAGTATGTCAGTAAAAGTTGGTATTAACGGTTTTGGCCGTATTGGTCGTTTAGCTTTCCGTCGTATTGCTGAAGTTTCAGATAACATCGAAGTTGTAGCAATCAACGATTTAACTTCTCCATCAATGTTGGCTCATTTATTAAAATATGATACAGCCCATGGTAACTTCGACGCAGAAGTTAGCGCAACAGATAATGGTATTGTTGTTAATGGTAAGGAAATTCCTGTATATGCAGAAGCAGATGCATCAAATATTCCTTGGGTTAAAAACAATAATGTTGATATCGTATTAGAATCAACTGGTTTTTACGCATCAGAAGAAAAAGCTTCAGCTCATATTAAAGCTGGCGCAAAACGTGTATTAATCTCAGCTCCTGCTGGTAAAATGCCTACAATCGTTTACGGTGTAAATGATGACATTTTAACTTCAGATACTAAGATTGCTTCTGCTGGTTCATGTACTACTAACTGTTTAGCACCACTTGCTGGCGCTGTTAACGATGCTTTCGGTATCGAAGTTGGTACAATGACAACAGTTCATGCTTACACAGCTACACAAAAATTACAAGATGGTCCTGACCGTGGTGGAAACTTACGTGCTGCACGCGCTGCTGCAGGTAACACAATTCCTCATTCTACTGGTGCTGCTAAAGCTATCGGTATGGTAATCCCTGATCTTGTTGGTAAATTGAATGGCCATGCACAACGTGTCCCAGTTATTACTGGTTCATTGACAGAATTGGTTACAATCTTGAAATCAAAAGATCTTACAGTTGATGAAGTAAATGCTGCTATTAAAGCAAGAACTGAAAACAACGAATCATTTGGTTACAATGCTGACGAAATCGTTTCATCAGATATCATTGGTACAAGTTTTGGTTCAATCTTTGACCCAACACAAACTGAAGTAACTGGTACTGGCGCTAACCAATTGGTTAAAACTGTTGCTTGGTACGATAACGAATCTGGCTTTACAGCACAAATGATTCGTACATTAGAAAAATTTGCTAGCTTAGAAGCATAATCTAGTTAAACTTTTTTAAAACCGCATATAACTATGCTTAGGCGGAGGGACGCAATACTCCCTCTGCCTTTTTATTTAATCAAAATTACACAGGAGGCTATTATAATGGCTAAATTAATCGTTTCAGATTTAGATGTAAATGACAAAAAAGTTTTAATTCGTGTCGATTTTAATGTTCCTATTAAAAACGGTGTGATTGGTAATGATAACCGTATCGTTGCTGCATTACCAACTATCAAATATGTAACTGAAAATGGTGGTAAAGCCATTCTTCTTTCTCATCTTGGTCGTATTAAGACTGAAGAAGACAAAAAAGAATTATCATTACGTCCAGTTGCAGAACGTTTATCTAACTTATTAAACAAACCTGTTACTTTTGTTCCTGCTACACGTGGTCCTCAATTAGAAGACGCAATTGCAGCAATGAAAGACGGCGATGTTTTAGTAATGGAAAACACACGTTTTGAAGATTTAGATGGTAAAAAAGAAAGCAAAAACGATCCTGAATTAGGTAAATACTGGGCTTCACTTGGCGACTTGTTTGTCAATGATGCTTTCGGTACAGCTCATCGTGCACATGCTTCTAACGTTGGAATCTCAAGCAACATGGAACAAGCTGCTGCTGGATTCTTAATGGAAAAAGAAATCAAATTCTTAGGTGAAGCTGTTGACGAACCAAAACGTCCATTTGTTGCTATCTTAGGTGGCGCAAAAGTTTCAGATAAGATTGGTGTTATTTCTCATTTACTTAAAAAAGCTGACAAAGTTATCGTTGGTGGTGGTATGACTTATACTTTCTACGCTGCTAAAGGTATGAAGATTGGTTCATCATTAGTTGAAACAGACAAAATTGATTTAGCTAAACAAATCATTGAAGAAGCTGGCGACAAATTAGTATTACCAGTTGATTCAATCGTTGCTGAAAAATTTGATAACGATGTTGAACACAAAACTGTTGATGGTGACATTCCTGACGGTTACATGGCATTGGATATCGGACCTAAATCTGTTGCAGAATTTAAAGATGTTTTAAAAGATGCTAAAACAGTTGTATGGAACGGACCAATGGGTGTATTCGAAATGAGCAACTATGCTAACGGAACACTTGAAATCGGTAAATTCTTGGGTACTTTATCAGAAGCTACAACAATCGTTGGTGGTGGTGATTCAACTGCTGCTGTTCAACAATTAGGTGTTGCTGATCAATTAACTCATATTTCTACTGGTGGTGGCGCTTCACTTGAATACCTTGAAGGTAAAACTTTACCAGGTATTGCTGCTATTACAACAAAATAATTTTTAATTAAATTGTCGTAAGAAACCGTCTATTAACGAAAGGAAGTTATTATTTTGCGTAAACCAATTATTGCTGGTAACTGGAAAATGAACAAAGGCCCTAAAGAAACTGCTGAATTCGTAGCAGGTCTTAAAGGTAAATTACCAAAGTTTGACGATGTTGAATCTGTTATTGCTGCTCCTGCAGTAGATTTACAAACATTACTTGATGCTGCTAAAGGTACTGACTTAAAAGTTGCTGCTGAAAATGCATACTTTGAAGATGAAGGTGCTTTTACTGGTGAAACTTCACCAAAAGTTCTTTCTGAAATGGGTGTTGACTATGTTGTTATTGGTCATTCAGAACGTCGCGAATACTTCGGCGAAAATGATGACGATATTAACAAAAAAGCACATGCTGTTTTCAATAATGGTATGGTTCCTATTATCTGCTGTGGTGAAACGTTAGAACAACGTCAAGCCGGCGAAGCAGAATCATGGGTTGCTGGACAAGTTTCTGCTGCATTAAGAGGCTTATCTGTTGAACAAGTTAATCTTGCAGTTATTGCATACGAACCAATCTGGGCTATCGGTACTGGTGAAACAGCTACTTCTGACCAAGCACAAGAAATCTGTGCAGTAATTCGTAAAACAGTTGCTGATTTGTATGACCAAACAGTTGCTGATAAAGTTCGTATCCAATACGGTGGTTCAGTTAAACCTGGTAACGTCGTAGAATTAATGGGTAAAGACGATATTGATGGTGGTTTAGTTGGTGGCGCAAGTATGGAAACTGCTTCATACTTAGACCTTGTTAACTTCAAAGCATAATTCGTATTTTAGCTGTTAAAAAGATTGAAAATGAATCAATAAACTATTAAAATAATGGTAAGGGTGTTATTGTATCCCCGCCAAAAAACGTTTTTAAAGGAGAGTACAAATTTATGTCAATGATTACAGATATTTATGCACGCGAAGTTCTAGATTCACGCGGTAACCCAACTGTTGAAGTTGAAGTTTACACAGAAGACGGCGCAATGGGCCGCGGAATTGTTCCTTCAGGTGCTTCAACTGGTGAACATGAAGCCGTTGAATTACGTGATGGCGACAAATCTCGTTACATGGGCTTAGGCGTTACTAAAGCTGTTGACAACGTAAACAACATTATCGTTAAAGAAATTGTTGGATATGATGTTACTGATCAAGTTGGTATTGATAAAGCTATGATCGCATTAGATGGTACACCAAACAAAGGTAAATTGGGCGCTAACGCTATTTTAGGTGTTTCAATTGCTGCTGCTCGTGCTGCTGCTGATGAATTAGAAGTTCCTTTATACAGTTACTTAGGCGGATTTAACGCACATGTCCTTCCAACTCCTATGATGAACGTTATCAATGGTGGATCACATGCTAACAACAGTGTTGATTTCCAAGAATTCATGATCATGCCTGTTGGCGCACCTTCTATCAAAGAAGCTGTACGTATGGGTTCAGAAACATTCCATAACTTACAAAAGATTTTAGCTGAAAAAGGCTACTCTACTGCTGTTGGTGATGAAGGTGGTTTCGCTCCTGATCTTAAGAACAATGAAGAACCATTTGAAATCTTAATCGAAGCAATCGAACGTGCCGGTTACAAACCTGGTAAAGATATTGCTATCGCATTTGATGCTGCTTCATCAGAATTCTACAATGCTGAAACTGGCAAATATAGATTACAATATGAAGGCGAAAATGGCCAAGATTATACTTCTGAAGAAATGGTTGAATTCCTTGAAGCAATCGTTGACAAATACCCAGTTATCTCAATTGAAGATGGCTTGGATGAAAACGATTGGGAAGGCTGGAAGATGATGACAGCTAAATTGGGCAACAAAGTTCAATTAGTTGGGGATGATTTATTTGTTACAAACACTGACTACCTTAAAAAAGGTATCGAAATGGGCGTTTCAAACTCAATCCTTATCAAAGTTAACCAAATCGGTACACTTACAGAAACAATGGAAGCTATCGAAATGGCTAAAGAAGCTGGTTATACAGCTATCGTTTCTCATCGTTCAGGTGAAACTGAAGATACAACTATCGCTGACTTAGTTGTTGCAACTAATGCTGGCCAAATCAAGACTGGTTCATTGAGCCGTGTTGATCGTATCGCTAAGTACAACCAATTAATGAGAATTGAAGATAACTTAGAAGAAACATCAGAATACAAAGGTATCCACTCATTCTACAACTTGAGTTCAGATGCTCGCGATACAATCGTTAACAAATAATTCTTTATGAATTAAGCGTTTCTGATTGAAAGAAGGTCCTACCTAATTTGATTTTAGGTGGGACCTTTTTTGTATTATAATAGGACGCACTATATTGAAAGGTAAAACTTATTGTTGTATAATTTAGATGTTGGAAATTATAGTTAGGAATGTGAGCGTGTATGAAAAAATCAGAGCGTATTACAATACAAGATGATCTAACATCAAAAGTTTATGATCTTATTTTAAACGAAGAAACGACAAATGAGGAACGTCTCTTATTAGTTGATTTTAAAAATAAAGTTGAGCGTGGGCAGTACTTCGAGAAGGCAGTCGCTGATTTAGCGGAGTCGTTGCGCTTATTGGCTGTAAGTAATTTAAAAAATAAAATAAAGTTAAGTGCTGACGTTGGTCGATTTTATATGGAAATTTCGACAACCGGTTTATTTAAAAAAAATTTAGGCTGGGGACTTATAGCTATGAGTATGATTTATCATCCTTAAGTGATCATTAGATTATGCTAGTTTTTAAGAAGAGTTATTCAATAGTTGAATAATTCTTTTTTTGTTACTAATGAGTTCAGCAAATAATTGGATTTTAGCATATACTAATAGAATGAAGAGGTGTGTATGGTTTTATGACAAAACAAGGTATCAAAGAGCGATTGAATTTAACTAATCTCATATTTATTTTAAGAGGGCTATTAATTGGGCTCGTTACAGGTATCGTTGTAAGTCTATTTAGGTTAGCTATTATTTATGTGCTTAAAGTCTTTATCTATTTTTACCAGGCAATTAATCAGAATATGTGGTTACTGTTTCCAATGATTCTTTTGAGTCTAGCTATGGTACTAGGTATTGGAACACTAATGAAGCAAGAGCCAAATATTATGGGATCCGGTATTCCGCAAGTAGAGGGCCAGCTTGCTGGTAATCTTGAAATGCGTTGGTGGTCAGTTTTATGGCGAAAATTTATCGGTGGTGTTTTAGGCATTGGATCAGGGCTATTCCTCGGCCGTGAAGGCCCATCTATTCAACTAGGTGCAGCAGTCGGACAAGGATTCGCAGAGATGACTAAACATACTGAATCGGAACGCCGCATTCTGATTGCAGGTGGTGGCGCTGCAGGTCTATCCGCAGCTTTTAATGCACCAATTGCGAGTACGCTTTTTATATTAGAGGAAGTGTATCATAATTTTTCACCGTTGATTTGGACAACAGCATTAGCTAGTTCAATTTCAGCCAATTATATTTCATTGCATTTTTTCGGTCTAAAACCGGCGCTACAAATGATGGATATTCAGACCTTATCATTGTTACAATACTGGCATTTGATTGCTTTAGGGCTTATTTTGGGCCTCCTAGGCTATCTGTATCAAAACGTATTACTTAAATCGACTGATTTATATAATATTCTACATAAAATTCCGATTTTTTATCGCTCAATTGTCCCTTTTATTTTAGTTATTCCGATTGGATTATACTTACCACAAACTTTAGGTGGCGGTAATGAGATTATTTTAAGTCTAGTTCAAAGTAAATCATTGACCGTTTTATTGGGACTCTTTCTTTTAAGATTTATCTTTTCAATGATATCCTATGGTTCTGGATTACCAGGTGGTATTTTTCTGCCTATTCTAACATTAGGCGCTATTATTGGCGCTGGGTATGCAACTGTTATGATAATGTTAGGGTTGTTACCAGCTAAATATATAACTGATTTTATTATTTTTGGAATGGCCGGGTACTTTGCTGGAATTGGTAAAGCACCTTTTACAGCTATTTTATTAGTTACGGAAATGGTGGGTAGTTTACATCACTTAATGCCACTAGCCATTATTTCATTAGTTTCATTTTTAGTTATTGATATTTTAGGCGGCGCACCTATCTACGATTCTTTACTTAAAAAATTAATTGGTCAAAATGAAATTGATTTGGGCGGTAAAAAGGACCGACTTGAGACGCCTATTTTTGCTGGATCAAATTTAGAAAATAAAAAAGTTTCAGAAGTAGTTTGGCCTGAAAATAGCTTATTAATCACGGTTAGACGTGGTGAAAAGCAATTAATTCCACATGGTGTGACGGTTTTAAAAGCAGGAGATACATTAGTTCTTTTGACTGAGCACCAAAATCGACCTAAACTTAAGACAGAAATGGATACATTATCCGGATTTGAATCACTTTAATAAAATAATAACGGTGGAAAATTAATGCAAACTGTGCTAAATTAGTATAGATATAGATTACGTAATTGGGTTAAGGAGGTAAATGATTTGACTAACATACTAACAATTTTAATTATCATCGTTTCAGTCTTAATGATTATCGCTGTTATGATGCAACCTGCAAAAACAAATAACGCTTCAGGTGCTTTATCTGGTGGCGGTGGTGGTGCTGACGATTTATTTAGCAAACAAAAACCACGTGGATTCGAAGCATTTATGCAAAAAGTAACCTTTGTCTTGGGCGTTTTATTTTTCTGTCTAGCTCTAGGACTTGTCTATTTGGCCTCAAAATAATAATAAAGAAAGCCTCCTGTGCAAACAATTGTTGCAGCAGGAGGCTTTTATTTAGAAATAAAATAAAATTAATAATAAATAAATGTAACGCAAATACGAATATGAAAACGAGGTATACATGGATAAAAAGATGCAAGAACTTATATTAAAAGAACTAAAAATTAAAGAAAATGAATCTTTCAGTGTTGAAGAATTAACAGCTGCCCTTAAATTAGAAGGCCAGGATGCGTTCAAAGAACTTGTTAAAACACTTGCTGAAATGGAACGTAAACGTGAAGTGAAAATTACATCAGAAGGCAAATTTCAAATTGCACTTCAAACACCACAATTAGTGGGTATTTTTCATGCAAATGATCGTGGATTTGGATTCGTTACGATTGATCCAGAACAACCTGATGTTTTCGTTAATCCAACACAAACAATGTCTGCCTTAAATGGTGATAGTGTTGAGATTGAGATTACAAGTGCTGCTAAACCTGGGGATGACCGTGGTCCTGAAGGTAAAGTTAATAAAATTGTTGAACATAATGTAACATCAATTGTTGGTGAATTTGAAGTTGAACCATCTGACCTTGAAAATTCAGGAATAATTGGCCATTTAGTTGTTAAAAACAAGAAATTACAACGTTATAACTTATTGGTAACAGGGGTTGGTTTACATCCAGTTGCCGGAGAAGTTATTACAGCTGATATTACTGCTTACCCAACAAGTGAAAAACCATTAGTTATTGAAACATTGGTTAAAGAAGTTGTGGGTAACAAAGACGATCCAGGTATGGATATTTTACAAGTTGTTTATCAACATGATATTCCTAGTGAATTTCCTGAAGATGTTATGGCTCAAGCTGAAGCAACTCCAGAAGTTGTGCTACCAGAAGAAAAAATTGGCCGTGTTGATTTAACGGACCAAACATTGGTAACAATTGATAGTATTGATTCTAAGGATTTAGATGATGCTGTTACTGCCTGGAAACTTGATAACGGGAACTACCATTTAGGTGTGCATATTGCTGATGTTTCGCATTATGTCCAACCAGGCACACCACTTGATCGTGAAGCATACGAACGTGGAACGAGTGTTTATTTAACTGACCGTGTTATTCCAATGTTGCCTCACAAATTATCAAATGGTATTTGTTCATTGAATCCAAAAGTTGAACGCCTTGCTATGAGTTGTGAAATGGAAATTACACCAGAAGGTTATGTTGTTAACCACAAAATCTTCCAAAGTGTGATTAAAACGACAGAACGTATGACTTACAAAGCCATTAACAAGATTCTTGAATCAGATGATGCAAAGACGAAAGCTAAATATGAAGAATTGGTCCCAATGTTTGAAACAATGGGCGAATTACACAAAATTCTTGAAAAAATGCGTAAAAAACGTGGTGCAATTAGTTTTGATGATAATGAATCTAAGATTATCGTTGATGAAGCGGGTCACCCAATTGATATTCAAATTAGAACTCGTGGAACAAGTGAACGTTTAGTTGAATCATTTATGTTAGCTGCAAATGAAACTGTTGCAGCTCATTACGATAAATTAAAAGTACCTTTTGTTTACCGTGTGCATGAAACACCTAAGAATGAAAAAGTAATGCGTTTCTTCGAAACTTTAACCAGTTTTGGTATCGTTGTTAAAGGTGATAGTAAGAATGTAACACCTAAAATGTTACAAGGTGTTTTAAAAGAAGTAGCTGGTAAACCTGAAGAATCAATGGTTTCTGTTATGTTACTTAGAAGTATGCAACAAGCTAAATATACTGATGAATCATTAGGTCACTTTGGTTTAGCTGCTACTGATTATACGCATTTTACGTCACCAATTAGACGTTACCCTGATTTGATGGTTCATCGTTTAATTCGTTTCTACGAAGAAAATGGTATTGGGGACACTCAAAAAGAAAAATATGCTGAACAATTACCTGAACTTACAACACATACATCACAAATGGAACGTCGCGCAATTGATGCCGAACGTGATACTGACGCAATGAAAAAAGCTGAATACATGGCTGATCATGTTGGTGAAACCTTTGAAGGTGTTGTTAGCTCAGTTATGAAGTTTGGTGTCTTCGTTTCATTACCAAATACTGTTGAAGGTCTTGTTCATATTAGTAATATGAAGGATGACTATTATGAATATTTAGATATGCATATGGCATTAGTAGGTAAGAGAACCAAGAGAACTTTCAGAATTGGTCAACCAATCGAAGTAAAAGTTGCTAAAGTTGATATTGAGCAAAGTGCGATTGATTTTGAAATTGTTAATCCACAAAACACACCAACTTCTGATTTACGAGGTAAAGGTGGAAACTTCAAACGTCCAGGTAATGGTCGTCCAGGAGACAAGAAACCTTATAACCGTAATGGTAAACCAGCTGCTGGAAATAGTAATGGAAAGAAACCATTCTACAAATCAGCTAATAAAAACACAGCACCAAGAAAAAATAATACACGTCAAAAATAATATCGGGGGGATTAAGATTGCGAAAAGAAAAGTCATCTTTTGATAAACCCTTAGCCCAGAATAAAAAAGCAAGACACAGTTATAACATTGAAGATACGGTTGAGGCTGGTGTCGTTTTAACAGGTACTGAGATTAAATCCGTTCGAAATAGTCGTATTAATCTAAAAGATGGATTTGCGCAAATTAGAAATGGTGAAGCTTGGCTGATGAATGTTCATATTTCAACGTATGATCAAGGAAATCAATTCAATCATGATCCACTTCGAAATCGTAAATTATTATTGCATAGAAAACAAATAGCTCAATTTGATGAAGCAACTAAAAATAAGGGTGTTACAATTGTCCCTTTGAAAGTGTACATTAAAAACGGCTTTGCAAAAGTACTAATCGGTGTTGCAAAAGGGAAGAATGATTACGATAAACGTGAAACAATTAAACGTCGAGATCAGGAACGCCAAATTCAACGCGTACTTAAAAATTACTAATAAAAAAGGAAGCAACCAATTTTGAAATTGGTTGCTTCCTTTTTAGTTATTAAGCTTGTTTGTAAAGACCAGCAATTTGATCTTGAACATCTTTATTTTCTAAGAATTCATCATAAGTAGTATCTGCTCGATCAACAAGACCGTTTGGTGTTACTTCGATGATACGGTTAGCGATTGTTTGAATGAACTCACGATCATGAGAGCCGAATAATAGAGCACTCTTATAATTTGAAAGACCTTCATTCAATGAAGTAATTGATTCCAAATCTAAATGGTTAGTAGGATCATCAAGTAAAAGAACGTTGTTTCTTGTTAACATCATTTTTGATAACATACAACGAACTTTTTCTCCACCGGATAAGACGCCAACTTCTTTATCGACTTCTTCACCAGAAAATAACATACGACCTAAGAATCCACGCAAGAAAGTGTTATCACTTTCTGCTTTAGAAGCAAATTGACGTAACCAATCGATAATTGTTAAATGTTCATCAGCGAATTGGTCGTTATTATCTTTAGCAAGGTAAGCTTGTGATGTTGTTACACCCCATTGAACTGTACCTGTATCTGGTTCTAATTCACCAGAAAGAATTCTAATTAATGTTGTAACAGCAATATCAGTTTCACTTGTAAAGGCTGTTTTATCATCTTTGCCTAAACTAAATGAGATATTATCTAAAACTTTTACGCCATCAATTGTTTTTGAAACGCCACTAACTGATAATAAATCATTACCAATTTCACGGTCGATTTCAAAGTTAATGAATGGGTAGCGACGTGATGAAGGTTGAATATCATCAAGTGTGATTTTTTCAAGCATTTTCTTACGAGAAGTTGCTTGTTTAGATTTAGAAGCGTTAGCACTGAATCGTGCAACGAAATCTTGTAATTCTTTGATTTTAGCTTCTTTTTTATCGTTAGAATCATTTGCAAGTTTTGAAGCTAAGGCACTTGATTCCATCCAGAAGTCGTAATTACCAACGAATAATTTGATTTTACCAAAATCAACATCACACATGTGGGTGCAGACATTATTTAAGAAATGTCTATCATGAGAAACAACAATAACGGTATTTGAGAAGTTAATTAAGAAATCTTCTAACCAGTTAATTGATTTGATGTCTAACCCATTAGTAGGTTCATCAAGTAAGAGAACATCAGGATTACCAAAAAGTGCTTGTGCAAGCAAAATCTTAACTTTTTGACTTTCTGTTAGTTCGCTCATCTTTTTATTTTGCATATCT
The DNA here is from genome assembly GCF_056782175.1 of Dellaglioa sp. CoH-56-MRSF-10. The sequence continues at coordinate 39,965 of NZ_JBXAYF010000003.1, read as the reverse complement.
TCAGCGAAGCCTAAGCCTTGTAAAAGAGTTGAAGCTTCTGATTCAGCTTCCCAACCATTCATTTCAGCAAAGTCAGATTCTAGTTCAGCAACTTTGATACCATCTTCATCAGAAAAATCAGCTTTTGCATAAATAGCATCTTTTGCTTCCATAACAGCATAGAGTTCTTTGTAACCCATAATGACTGTTTCAAGAACAGTATATTCTTCGAAGCCATAATGATTTTGTTGTAGCATTGTCATACGTTCATTTGGATCTAATGAAATTTTACCTGTACTTGGTGTTATTTCACCAGATAAAATCTTTAAAAATGTTGATTTACCAGCGCCATTAGCACCGATTAGTCCGTAACAATTACCAGGCGTGAATTTTAAATTAACGTCATCGTATAACTTACGGTCTGAAAAACTTAAACTTACATTACTTACAGTTATCATTTAATACCCTCACTATTCGTTTGTATAATCTACATATCATAGCATATTTCAGGCTCAAAATGAAACGGTTTTGAAAATGAACTCAAATAAAATGATTATTTCTGAAAATGAGGGTACGTTAGTCATAGAGTTGTAATATGAGTGATGTTTTGTAATATGCCTGACACATGTCTGACTTGTCGGTTCGATATACTCTAGAAATGGGTAATAAAGTTATTTACAAAAAGGAGTATTATTTTGAAAATTAGAAATATTATTGGTTTTACGGCAGTTATACTTTGCTTATTAGGTGGTTCGGTTTCTGTTAGTGCAACATCTATCAGTGATTTAAAAAAACAAGAATCAGCTGCACAAGAGAAAGTAACAACTGCTAATTCAAAAATTTCAAAGTCATTAACGAGTATTAATGATGAGTATGCAAAAATTGATAAATTAAATCAAGAAATTTCTGATAAAGAAAAGAAAATTGGTTCACAAGATAAATCAATTGGTAATGAACAAAAACAATTAGATACACGTATTGAAAATGCTAAAGATAGATTAAGAAGTCTACAAGTTAATGATTCAAGTAGTAAAATGGTAACGGCTATTCTTGAAGCAAAGAATGCTGGTGATTTTATTAGCCGTGTTTACGCAGTTTCTGTTTTACAATCTGCTGATAACAAAACGATGAAAGATGTTGCGTCTAATATCAAAACCATGGAAGATGCTAAAGCGCATTTGGAATCTGAACAAAAATCATTGAAATTAAAACAATCTGAAACAAAACAAGAAACAAAAGAAATGAATAAACAATTAGCAGCGTTAAAAGATACTTTAGGTGACGCAAAGAAAGATTTAGCCAAAGTAACAAAGGCTAAAGATGCTGAGTTATCAAAAAAAGCAAGAGAAGCAAAGGCTAAAGCTGATGCTAAGGCAGCAGCAGCTGCTAAAAAAGAAGCAGCTAAAAAGGCTGAAAGTGATGATTCATCAGATAAAAAAGGAAGTACTGACCAAAAAGCAAGCAACGATACTTCTGGCAAATCAACTAAGAAAACGTTACAAATGGTCGCAACGGCTTATTCAACAAATGCACCAGGGATGGGAACTCATGGATCATATGGGTTAAGTTTGTTAACTAATCCACAACAAATTGCTGTGGATCCTTCAGTTATTCCGCTAGGAACTGTTGTCTGGGTATCTGGTTATGGTGTTGCGATTGCTGGCGATACAGGTTCAGCAATTAAAGGAAACCGAATTGATGTGCATTTTATCTCAAATGCAAGATGTTACACATGGGGTAAAAAGACAGTTACTGTAAAAGTTTTAGAATAAAGATATGAAAAAAGGTCTGCTAAATTTATTTTTAGCAGACCTTTTTATTTATTTAAATATCTTTTTGCATATGATGATAGTCATGACCACTAATAATCATGTTACCAACAGTTTTAAAGCCCATTTTTGTGTATAACTTTTCTGCTTTAGGATTTGCAAAGTCGACGTTTAAGCCAATCTTTGTTTTTCCAGCTGCACGGGCAATCTCGGGAAGAGACTCTAGAAGTTTTGTGCCGATGCCTTGTCCTTGGAAATCTGGTGAAACAGCAAGGGTATCAAGGTACCATTCATTTGGATAAACTTCTGAGTCTGGAAAGAGTTCAGTTGTTTCAGGTAAACCAATTTGTGGGAAAAATTGATTCATAGCAAGATCAAGATGGTCTTCATCTTCATCCGGATAACCAAATGCTATCCCAGCAACCTTACCATCAATATCGGCAATTTGAACACGACCGTAGCTGTAACGGTAGTCTTCTGTTTCAAATGCAAGCTCTAGCACTTTGAATAGGTCGGGTAATGGAATTTCTTGAAGAATAGGAATTTCCATATCTTCTAAAATAATATTCACTAAAGGAACGACCTCGTGTGCATCTTTTTTTGTTGCTCTTCTAATAATCATATAAACCATCCTTTCCTGAATATCTCTAGTGTATAGGGTACTTAAATAATTGTCAAAACAACTAAATTGCTTGCTAAGTGTAGATATGTTATATTATGTTACATCAAAATGTTTTGGGGAGGATATTATGAAAAAATGGCAGTCAATGATCATGTCAATCATGGTCGCATGTGTATTTTTATTATTTTTACATAGTAATCAAGTAAATGCAGCAGAAAAGACGTATACAATCGGGACTGATGTAACTTATGCACCATTTGAATATCAAGCAGAAGATGGTAAATCATATGTTGGTATTGATATGGATATAATGCGAGCCATTGCTAAAGAGGAAGGATTTAAAGTTGATATTAAAGCCTTAGGGTTTAATGCAGCGGTTCAAGCATTAGATGCTAACCAAATTGATGGGGTTATGGCTGGTATGATGATAACTCCAGAACGTCGTGTTAAATTTGATTTCTCAGATAGTTATTATGAAGCTGGGGTAGCTATGGCTGTTGGTAAAAACAGTTCAATTAAATCTTTGGATGATTTAAGAGGGAAAAAGGTAGCGATTAAAGTTGGTACAGCTGCCGGAGAATTCGTAAACTCAATTAAAAAACAATATAATATTACAACAACAACTTTTGATGATTCAAGTAACATGTATGACGATGTTGTGACAGGAAATTCCGATGCGACTTTTGATGATAAACCAGTTTTAGCATATGGTGTTAAGAATGGTATTGAAATGAAAGTAGTTGGTAAAACATATGAAAAAGGTGAATATGGATTCGCCGTTAAAAAAGGGCAAAATAAAGAATTAATAACAAAATTTAATGCCGGGCTAAAGAAACTTAAAGCTAACGGTGAATATAAAAAGATTGTTGATAAGTACACTGGAACGAACGCAAAAAATGCTAACTCTAAAAATTCTCGAACAATTTTAGGTTTATTGAAAACAAATAGTGGCTCATTATTAGAAGGATTTAAACAAACAATGTTATTAACAATTGTGGCTATTGTTTGTGCAACAGTTTTAGGGATTATTTTAGGTATGATGGGTGTTGCGCCAAATAAATGGCTTAATGGGCTTTCAAGTACATTAATTTACATTTTCCGTGGCCTACCGCTAATTGTATTGGCCTTCTTTATCTACATTGGTATTCCTAATTTAACCGGGAGCAAGATTCCAGCATTTGTGGCAGGTATTATAACCTTAACGTTAAATGAAGGTGCGTATACAGCGGCCTTTGTTAAAGGTGGGATTAAGGCTGTTGATAATGGCCAAATGGAAGCTGCTCGTAGTCTAGGATTACCTTATGGAAAAGCAATGATGAAAGTCATTATGCCACAAGGAATTAAGATTATGATTCCATCATTTATTAATCAATTTATTATTACGTTGAAAGATACGTCAATTTTATCTGTTATCGGTATTTTAGAATTAACGCAAACAGGTAAGATTATAATCGCAAGAAACCTTGAAGGATTCAAGATGTGGTTGATTATCGCGGTGATTTATCTCGTTATCATAACGTTATTAACGTGGTTATCTAATTTAGTCGAAAGGAAGATTAAATAATGGCAGCTAAAATTCAAGTTAAAAATTTGAAAAAAAACTATGGTTCAAATGAAGTTTTGAAGGGGTTAGATATTTCAGTTGCAGAAAAAGAAGTTGTCTGCATGATTGGACCTTCCGGTTCTGGGAAAAGTACCTTTTTACGTTGTTTAAATAAATTAGAAGATTTAACTTCCGGTTCAATTATTATTGAGGGGCATGATATAAGTGATCCAAAAACTGATTTAAATGTTGTTCGTCAAAATATTGGCATGGTATTTCAACATTTTAATTTGTTTCCACATTTAACCGTTCTTGAAAATATTATTTTAGCGCCTGTTGAATTAAAAAAAGAAACAAAAGAAGAAGCAACTAAGGAAGCAAAACGTCTTTTATCCCAAGTTGGTTTGAGTGATAAAGCAGATGCTGCACCTGCTTCGTTATCTGGTGGTCAAAAACAACGTGTCGCAATCGCACGCGCACTTGCAATGAAACCAGATATTATGTTATTTGATGAACCAACGTCTGCACTTGATCCAGAAATGGTTGGGGATGTTTTAGATGTTATGAAACAACTTGCGAGGGATGGTATGACAATGGTTGTTGTCACACATGAAATGGGTTTTGCTAAAGAAGTGGCTGATCGTGTGGTCTTTATGGCTGATGGTTACATTTTAGAAAGTAGTACACCAGATGAAATATTTAGTAATCCGCAAAATGATAGAACAAAAGATTTCTTAAACAAAGTTTTAAATGCATAAAAAGTGCAAACTAATTAAATCTTTCGGCCTTTCATTAATTTTTGGTGGGGCAAGCATTGTAAAAGGTCCTAATCACTTCGCGTGGTGGTTAGGATTTTTTATGTATAGTTACTAAAAATTAGGATGTTTACGATGATTTGAATTGAAAAAAGCTTTTTAGCAAAGGAGAAAAGTAAAATTATGAAAGCAATTGTTGTTAATGAAGCAGGAGGAACAGATAAGCTTATTTACCAAGAGGTAAATTTACCTAAAATAAAAGCTAACTGGTCCTTAATTAAAATAAAAGGGTTTGGTATCAATAGATCGGAGATTTTTACGAGAGAGGGAAAATCGCCAACTGTTTTGTTTCCTAGGGTTTTAGGCATTGAATGTGTGGGTGTTGTTGAAGAAACGAGCGATCCTGAAAGATTACCTATAGGGAAAAAAGTTATTTCCATTATGGGAGAAATGGGACGCGCATTTGATGGCAGCTATGCTGAATATGTAGCATTACCAAATAACCAAATATATCCAATAACAACAAATATATCTTGGAAAGAACTTGCGACTATTCCTGAAACGTACTATACAGCATTTGGTTCAATGAAAAACTTAAAAATTACAAAAAAAGATAAAATTTTAGTTAGAGGCGCCACAAGTGGAGTAGGTATTTCATTTCTTAAATTGTTGAAGGCCAGATATCCTGATATTGTAATTGATGGTACTAGTCGGAGCCAAGCAAAAAATGAGCAATTATTGTCCGCTGGTTTTAATGATGTAATAATAGATAAGACTGGTGTATTAGAGACTGAAAAGAAGTATGACAAAATTTTAGAATTAATTGGCCCTGCCACTATAAAAGATAGTTTTCAACATTTAAACGAAGGAGGCATTTTATGTAGTACGGGACAATTAGGAGGTAAATGGTTTTTAGAAGAATTTGATCCGATTATAGATATCGAGAAAAATAGTTACCTCACTAGTTTTTACTCTGACAATGTCAGTCAGGATAAATTGAATGATCTGTTGGACTACATTTCAAAATATGATGTTGATGTGAAACCAGAAAAAAACTTCAAACTAAGTGAAGTTCCTTTAGCGCATGCTTACTTACAAAATCAGGATAGTTTTGGGAAAGTAATCGTGTTACTAACAACTGAATAAAGATAAGTACCAAATTGGTTAGCGACGTATTATGGGTTTCATAATTGATAGTTGGAGAGTAACAGGGCTGATTGATTACGTAACAAAAGTCTTATGGCTTTTGTTTTTTTCGTTGTAAAAAAACTGTTATTGGTAATAGTTTTTAAACTACTATCAACAACAGTTTTTATAGACTTATTTTTTCTAATTAATTACACTTTTTAGTCTCAATCGATTTATTTTTCAGCTAACTGTTCAAGAATAGCTAAGCCAACACCATCTTCAGAATTTGTTTTTGCTGAATGATTGGCAATACGTTTTACCTCGTCGTGGCCATTTTCCATGGCGTAACTGACGCCTGCAACTTTTAACATAGAAACATCATTTAAGTTATCTCCAATTGCCATGACATCTGACATTGGGATATTAAGTTCTTTAGCGAAAGCTTGGAGTGCAATCCCTTTTTGGGCATTTACGTTGTTAATTTCAAGGTTAGTAGGTGCAGAAGAGGTAACAACAAGTGAGTCTTCTTCTTCAATTTTTGCTTTTAAAGGGAGTAATTCTTCTTGACCATCCATACTGAAAACAATTAATTTAAAAATATCAATTTTTGAATCATCGATGACTGTTTGGTAATCATCAACGTAATTGATATTCATTAATTCAAGACGAGCTGCAGCTAATGAAACAGCCATTTTAAATGGTGTATCTGGATTTGTATCAGAGATTAGACGCGCTACATTTTGAATACGGTTTGCACGATTATCAGAATAAACACCGTTTGAGGTTGTCATTTCAAAGTAAAAATTTTCTTTTTTGAATGTTTGAACTAAAGTTTGAACGACTTTTTTTGAAATAGGTGTTGTACTAAGTGTTTTACCATTTCCATCTAAAACTTCTGCGCCGTTAAATGTAATCATTGGACTATTGAACCCGGCTGCTGTAATTAAAGGTTTAACTTCAGTATAGCCACGGCCAGTAGAAACGATAAAGTGGACTCCTAATGCTTGTGCTTGTTTAATCGCATCGGCGTTTTTTTCTGAAATCACCATTTGATCATTTAGTAAAGTACCATCCATATCTGATGCAATAATTTTTATCATAAATTCAACACTCCTCTAATCTTATTTACTGGTTTCATTTTAACATGAAACCGCTCGATATTTTAATCAAATCATTTATTTTTGTATTCACTAATATGGTAAACTTAATCTGTGAGGTGTTAGACAATGAATATTAATGTCGATAATGATTGGCAACCCATTTTGACCGAAGAGCTTGCAAAATCTAAATATGCTGATTTAGAAACGTTTATTGATAATGAATATCAAAATGAGACGATTTATCCGGAAAAAAATCGCATTTTTGAAAGCTTTGAACTGACCCCATTTTCTGACGTTAGAGTTTGTTTATTGGGACAGGATCCTTATCATGAAAAGCATCAAGCTCATGGGTTGAGTTTTTCTGTTTTACCAGGAGAAAAAATTCCACCTTCTTTACGGAATATGTATAAAGAATTGGAAACAGATTTAGGAATTCCACCAGCTAATCATGGCTATTTGAAGAGTTGGGCGGAGCAAGGTGTTTTGATGTTAAATTCAGTCTTAACTGTAAGAGATGGCGCCGCTAATTCTCATCGTAATCATGGATGGGAATTATTAACAGATGGTGTGATTGAACGATTATCCGAATCTTCACAGACAATTATTTTTGTTTTATGGGGGAAGACAGCCCAAGATAAGATTAAATTAATTGATACAGATCACAATATTGTGATAACATCACCTCATCCAAGTCCGTTATCTGCTTACCGCGGTTTTTTTGGATCGAAACCATTTTCACAAATAAATCAAAATTTAATAAGTCAGGGATTGCCACCGATTAACTGGCAATTACCCAGTAACACTTAATTAGGAGGAAATGATATGTCATTATTTGAAAGTTTGAAAAGCAAAATTGAAAGTAAAAAAATTAAAATAGTTTTTCCTGAAGGGGAAGAAGAACGTATTCTAAGAGCAGCCGTTAAATTAGCAGAAGATAATTTGGCAGAACCTATTTTATTGGGGGATGTTGCAAAAATGAAAGAGTTAGCCACAAAGCTCGATTTAACTCTTGATGGTATCGGTGTAGAATTACTTGATCCTAAACAATATTCTGAAACAGATTTTAATGAGATGAAAACGGCCTTTGTTGAACGACGTAAGGGTAAAAATACACCTGAACAAGCTGAAGAAATGTTACGCGATGTTAATTATTTCGGTACAATGCTCGTTTACATGGGATTAGCTGAAGGGATGGTTTCTGGAGCTGTTCACGCTACTGGAGATACCGTTCGACCTGCATTACAAATTATTAAAACGAAACCAGGCGTGAGTCGGACAAGTGGTGCCTTTATTATGACCAGAAATAATGATACAGAAAAGTATTTATTTTCTGATGCTGCGATCAGTATTAATCCAACTGCTCAAGAATTAGCAGAAATGGCAATTGCAAGCATTCAGACGGCTCGTCTCTTTGATATTGATCCCAAAGTAGCAATGCTTAGTTTTTCAACTAAAGGTTCAGCTAAAGCACCAGAGGTATCAAAGGTAGCAGAAGCAACTGAAATTGCACAAAAACTAGCACCAAATGAAGCGATTGACGGCGAATTACAATTTGATGCTGCTTTTGTACCGAGTGTTGGTGAACAAAAAGCACCTGGATCAAAGGTTGCAGGACAAGCAAATGTTTTCATTTTCCCTGAATTACAATCTGGAAATATTGGCTACAAAATTGCACAACGTTTAGGTGGATTTGAAGCTATCGGACCTATCCTACAAGGATTAAACCAACCGGTTTCAGATTTATCTCGTGGTGCTAACGTAGAAGAAATTTACAAGGTTGGTATTATTACAGCTGCGCAAAGTTTAGAATGAAATGGTGAAATAATTAATGAATATTGAAGTCAGTTCTGTAGAAGAAACACAAGAAATTGCCGAAAAAATTGGACAGCTTGTTGAACCTAATATGATTTTGTTATTGGATGGTGATTTAGGCGCAGGAAAGACAACTTTTGCTAAAGGCTTAGCCGTTGGGTTAGGGATCAAGCGGAACGTTAAAAGTCCAACATTTCCAATTGTGAGAGAATATCGTGAGGGCCGTTTGCCGTTATTTCATATGGATGTTTACCGACTTGAAGGGATGGGCGGCGCAGATTTAGGGTTAGATGAATATTTTAATTCTGATGGTGTGAGTGTTGTTGAATGGTCTGAATTTATTCAGGATGAATTACCAAATGATTGGTTAAAAATTACATTATTGAAAGATGATCATGATGATAATTTACGTACTATCGAATTAGAAAGTAATGGATTACAATATGATAATATGTTGGCCCATTTCAACTAAAAAAACAAGTTAGCTGATAGCCTCTAAATGGGGGTATCAGCTAACTTGTTTTTATTTAACCAATTTTTCGATTTCTGGTTTCATCTTTAAAGGATTAGTCTTAGGTGCATAACGTTTAACAACTTGTCCATCACGATTAACTAAAAATTTAGTGAAGTTCCATTTAATTGAGCTACCCAACACGCCTTGCGTTTCATCAGTCAGGTATTTAAATAGTGGTAACGCATCTTCTCCATTTACATTTTGAATGGTATGCATTGGAAAACTAACGCCATATGTCATACGACAGGTAGCTGCTGCTTGCGCATCATTATCGACTTCTTGATGGAATTGATTCGATGGAAACCCAAGTACCACTAATCCTTGGTCTTGATAATCCTCATATAATTCTTCTAATTGTTTAAATTGTGGCGCAAAACCACATTTAGTGGCTGTATTAACAATTAATAAAGGGTGATCCTTGTACTTTTCTAATGAATAAGTTTCACCATTTTCTAGTGTAACCTGATAATCATAAATTGACATTGTAATTTCCCCCAATTTGGTTTGATTACGGTCATCATATAACAGTTTAAACAGTAGCCCTATTAATGTGCTTAAATTTGATTATGCTGGCTTCACAAATGGTTTTAAAATTTCTTGTCCAAATTCGTGTTCTTGATAGAGTAAGATATTGGCACAAGCAACGGAATCATCTAAGGCATTGTGATGATTTGTTAACGTGATTCCCAATTCATCACAAACCGTATTTAATTTATGATTTGGAAATTCTGGGAATAATTTACGACTTGTTCTAACCGTATCTAACAATAAAAATTGGGGTGTCTCTAATCCATAATAACCCAATGTATTATGCAAAATACTGTTATCAAAGGGGGCATTATGTGCCACGATTAAACTATTGTTCTGGAAAAGTGGCGAAATATGTGACCATAGTTCTGGAAACTTTGGTGCAAATTCAACGTCTTCTTCGTGAATACCATGAATTTGAACATTACGCCAATTAAAAGGTGTTTCCGGTTTAATAAGTGAATAAAATTCATCAACGATTTGATTATTTCGAACAACTGTTAAAGCAATTGAACAGGCGCTATGACGCTGATTATTAGCAGTTTCAAAATCCATTGTAACAAAATTCATAATTAACTCCTTTTTAATTCGATATGACTGATAAGGTTATTAAAATACTCGGTCTAATAATGTTAATAAAGTATAACAGTTAGGTTATACAATTAAAAGTCGCTTGTTTGTGCGTTAAAATAGAAAAATAAACATTGAACGTGTTAAACTAGAAGGAATTGCTAAATGTTGAAAGGAATCGAATAAATAATGATAATTGACACTTTTGTAGAACTATTTCCATCTATTAAAATTTTAAAAAATGAACCACTTGCTAAATATACAAATACTGAAACGGGAGGGATGGCTGATCTTTTAGCTTTTCCTGATGCAGTGTCAGATGTTAAAATTTTGGTGAATACAGCCAATGAAAATGGTATTCCTTTAACTGTTTTAGGAAATTCGAGTAATCTAGTTGTGAAAGATGGCGGTATTCGTGGACTTGTAATCATTTTAACGGATATGGATAAAATTGCTGTATCTGGGACGAAAATTATAGCGCAAGCTGGTGCCTCACTTATTGAGACAACAGAAGAAGCTTACCAAGCTGGCTTGACTAATTTTGAATTTGCTGCTGGGATTCCTGGGAGTGTTGGTGGTGCCGTATTTATGAATGCTGGTGCATATGATGGTGATATCAGCCAGGTATTGAGTGAAGTTAGTGTTATTACACGTACTGGTTATGTGAAAACACTAGTTAACGAAGAAATGAACTTTGACTATCGTCATAGTCAAATTCAAGATGATAATGACATCATATTAGAAGCAACCTTTGTATTAAAAGAAGGTAATAAATATGATATCCGTGAAAAAATGGATGAGTTTAACTTTTTACGTGCATCTAAACAACCTTTAGAGTACCCATCATGTGGAAGTGTTTTTAAGCGACCTGATGGACACTATACTGGTGTACTAGTTCACGAAGCTGGGTTACAAGGCTACCAAATTGGTGGCGCACAAGTATCAAAGAAACATGCCGGGTTTATTGTTAATGTAGACGGCGCTACTGCAACAGATTATATGGATGTTATTAAGCATGTTCAAAACGTTGTGTGGGAAAAATTTAAGGTTAGATTAGAAACGGAAGTTAGAATTATCGGAGAAGACTAAAGTAGAAAGGAAGATGGTAAATGCCGCTACTTGAATCGGTTATTGTTTTAGCTGCACTTGTTTTACTATCAAATGTTATCAGTCATTATCTGGTTTCAATACCCGTTGGATTGATCCAGATAGCATTAGGCTTTGTCGTTGCCTTAATTTTTAAAGTCTCAATTGAGTTAGAAACAGATTGGTTCTTATTACTCTTTATTGCGCCACTATTATTTAATGATGGTCGAAAATTTCCAAAACGTGAATTGTGGAAATTAAGAGGTTCCATTTTTGCGAATGCCATATTATTGGTTTTCTTAACAACTGTGGTAGTTGGATTTTTCATTCATCTTTTGATTCCAAAAATGCCATTAGCAGTTGGATTCGCACTGGCAGCTATTTTGTCACCAACGGATCCAGTTGCTGTGCAATCGATTGCTGAAAAAGCAAAATTACCAAGTAATATTTTAAATTTGGTTAGTGGTGAAAGTTTAATTAATGACGCAAGTGGATTAATTGCCTTTAAATACGCGATTGCTGCTGCGGTTACTGGCTATTTTTCATTTGGACAGGCGCTTGGTGATTTTACGTATATTGCGATTGTTGGTTTTATCTCGGGAGCAGTGTTAATGTTGCTGATTTCAACAATACGAGATTTTTTAATGAGGCAAGGGATTAATGATGTTGTTTTTAATACGATATTACAAATTTTAACACCTTTCATCATTTTTCTTTTTACGGAAGAATTTTTGCATGCATCAGGTGTTATTTCGGTAGTTGTCGCTGGCGTTATCTCTAGTATGCGTAAGAATACTTTCGCGACGTACTTACCTGAAATTAAGTTAGTAACTGAAAAAACCTGGGAAATTGTGGTTTATCTCCTGAATGGATTTGTGTTTATTATTCTTGGAATTGAATTACCAATTGCGATGTCAAAGACATTAGAAGATAACAATAGTAGTACTCTTTCGGCTATTATTGATGTTTTTGTCGTCTGGCTCTTTTTAGTCGTGATTCGTGTTGTTTGGACGTATATTAATATGTTATTAATTTCTAAGAAAAATAAATCAAAAAATAAGGCAAAGCCAAGTTGGCGTATTGCGTTAATATCAGGATTTTCAGGTGTTCGTGGTGCAATTACAATGGCTGGTGTGTTAACAGTCCCAACGATAATAAAAACAGGTGCTGCTTTTCCAGAGCGTTCATTAATGTTATTTATTGCTGGTGGCGTGATTATTTTAAGTTTAGTAGCCGCAATTTTGATATTACCTCTTTTAACTAAAGAAAAAGGAATAATGAAAACCAGTAATGAGGTTCCTGATGCTACTTTAGTTGAAGATGAGGATGCTATCATAACTAGTGATAGCGGAGATACGCAGTTCAATGAAAAGCAAGCTCGTATTTATATTATGCGAGTTGCTATTAGTCGCTTGGAATCTGAACGACGAGAATCTAATCAAAAAGTTGCCTATGAATTAATTTTAGAATATCAATTTATGATTCGTCGACTTGAGTTTTCTGATCAGGATGATGAACGATTACGCCAAATTGTTGAGGAAGAAGCAGACATTAGGCGAATTGCTTTAGATGGAGAACTCGAAGCGTTAGATAAAATGAGATTAAAGCAGGCTATTAGTAATAAAAACTATTCAATTATTAGTAAGAAAATTATGAAACAAAAAGCGAAATTAGGTCAAATTAATAATCGGAAAATCTCATTTGTAACGGTTAGAAATATTAATCATGCCTTTGTTCAATTAGGTAAGGTTGTGAGACGGACACTCTATTCTGAAAAAGAATTAAAAATGGTTTATGAACGACGAAATATAGAAAAAGCTTTAGCAAAAGCAGCTATTAAAGCACTATCAACGTATGTTAAAAAATCTGATGATGGCAATCAACAATTTAAGCAGCAAGCTATGTATCATTTGATTGTTTATTATCGTAATCGTATCGAAACATTAAAACGGACCAAAAATATTAATCAAGCCGAATCTGAGGAACAAAGTTACCAACTTAGATTAAAGGCTATTGCGGCTGAACGTTCTGCGATGCAGGAATTGATGGAACGAGGCTATATTACATGGTCATTAGCGTCAAGTTTACGTGAATATATTAATTATTCTGAAAATGTTATTATGCTTTCTGAAGAGGACTAAAAAATAGGTGTAACTCGCAATTTATATGCGAGTTACACCTATTTTATTGTTTTTCTATAGACTTCTAAGCAAATGATAATAACTAGTTGGACTATTGTTAGTAAAACGACAAAAGCTAACATTTTAATTGTCCACATATCGGCAATCAATTTTAATGTTAATTTTGGTGATGTTAGTAGGTAAACAGTGTGTAATCTTAAAAAACGACCAATATAGACACCGACAGATGACAAAATAGTTAGGCCAAATATAACGACATAACGAAAATAATAAGGTGTTAAGTGTAGTCGTTCTTTAATTTGGTCGGCAATTTGAGAAAATCCAACGAGTGCAAGTAACGTACATGATAAGGTACTTACCAACAAATAAGTATAGTTTAGCCACATATGAATATCTAATTTAATTAATCCTGTCATTATGTCATAGGGATGCAGTAAGCTTAAATGAAAAATATCAGTTAATAGGTAAGGCGCGTTCGGATAAAAGAATAGCCAAGCTGCTGTTAACAGCCAAAAATAAGTATTTGATAATTTATCTTTGATGTGAAAAGCTAATTCAATTGGCAGATAACCTAAAAATGTATTTAAGAGTAAAAAATTAAAAGGTGATTGTTGGTTGTAAACGAATAAGTAAATAATAATTAAGTAACATATAAAAAATAATCTGATACCGTGCTTTACATTTGTATTTATCATAATGGTCATCCTTTTCTATAGTAACTTCAGTGTAGCAAAAAATGAGATGAAATCAAATTAATAATCCGGTAGATAATAGAAAATATGGCGGGATGAGGAAACAAATCTAACAACGTGGTATAATAAAACGGTTAATAAAATAGAGGAGGCCGAGTGATGTCCATTAACTGGGGTGGTCTTGTAACGTGGGGGCATATGGTCAATATACTAGATATTATCGTTGTCTGGTTTGTTGTTTATGAACTCATGGTACTTTTACGAGGAACAAAAGCGGTTCAACTTTTTAGAGGAATCATAATTATTGTTGTGATTAAGCTAATTAGTGTGGTCGTTGGGCTACAAACTGTATCTTGGATTATGGATCAAGTTATCAATTGGGGTGTTATCGCCATGGTTGTTATTTTCCAACCGGAAATAAGACGTGGATTGGAACATCTTGGTCGTGGATCATTTTTTTCAAGAGGTAAACAGAAAAACAAAGACGAAGAACATATGATTGCTGGACTAGACTCAGCTATTCAATATATGTCAAAACGTCGAATTGGGGCATTAATTACTATCCAAATGAACACTGGATTGGAAGATTATATTGAAACCGGAATTGCATTAGATGCTGAAATTACGGGTGCATTATTAATCAATATTTTCATTCCCAATACACCATTGCATGATGGCGCGGTAATTATTAAAGATAATAAAATAGCTGTTGCGGCGGCTTACTTACCATTATCTGAAAGTAACTTAATTCCAAAAGAATTAGGAACTCGGCATCGTGCTGCAGTAGGTATCAGTGAAGTAACCGACGCAATTACGATTGTTGTGTCAGAAGAAACAGGTTCAGTGACAATTACGCGAAATAACGAACTTATTCGTGATTTATCACAAGAAGATTACCTTAAATTATTGAATACTGAATTAATTAAAGATGATGAACCTAAAAAGAACAACCCTTTCTGGGAATTTTTTGAACATTTCGGGCGTAAGGGGGATAAAAAATGAATCTAAATAAATTTTTTAATAGTCGCTCATTTTTTATTGGAACCTCTTTAATTTTAGCAATTTTATTATTTGTTTATGTTAATTATGATCAGTTAGCAAATACAAATAATTTTTCCGATTCAAAAACAACGAGTCTAGTTGCAAATGAATCAAAAACGATTGAGGCTGGCCTACAAATTACGGCCGATAGTGATAAATACTTTATTACTGGATATCCTAAAAATGTAAAATTAACATTGGACGGTCCTGGCGCTTTAATTACAACAACTGTGAATACACAAAACTTTAGAGTGTTTGCTGATTTAAAGGGTTTAAATCCTGGAAAACATGTTGTTAAGTTACAAGCAGAAGGATTAAACAAAGAAATTAGTTATAAAATTAGTCCCGCTACAATTTCTGTTAATATACAAAAACGTAAGACAACGACATTCCCTATTCAGGTGAAATTTAATGAACGTCGTTTAGCGCAAGGGTATAAGAGTGGGACGCCTGTTTTAGATAATAATACGATTTCTGCATCCGGTGCGGAAGGCGATGTGAATGCTATTTCAGAAGTGGTTGCACAAGTAAATGTCAGCAGCAATCAGATCAAGTCAACAATTTCACAAGAAGTCTTACTTGAGGCCTTAGATGTAAATGGTAAAACTTTAAATGTCGTCATGACCCCATCAACAGTCGGTGTTACAATACCGGTTGAGAGTACTAAAACCACTAAAAAATTACCTTTGAATTTTGTTTCAAGTGGAACTGGCGTATCTGGGAAGACGTATAAGTTTTCAAGTGATACAAAACAAGTAACGGTAACGGGTACAGAATCAACCTTAAGCAAATTAAGTAAACTTGATGTTGTGGTACCAATTAATAAGATTAGTGATTCCGTTACGAAAACAATTAGTATCGATTTGGATAAGAATAATTTAATTTCATCAAATCCAGAATCTGTTAAAGTAAAAATTAGTGCTTCTGGTGGAACCGCAGCATCAAAAACTGAAAGTAGTGAAACAACAACTGATCAGACATCGACGAGCTCTGAAACCAGTTCAGAAAGTAGTGAAAGTGCTACTTCGTCTTCATCGACAAGTTCTGATAGTTCAAGTAGTTCAAGTGAATCAACGAACGCATTAAATTAATTAATTAGTGAGGAGAAAATAATGAAATATTTTGGTACAGATGGTGTTAGAGGAATTGCAAATAAAGAACTAAGTCCTGAGTTAGCATTTAGATTGGGACGTTTAGGTGGGTATGTTCTATCAGAGCATGCACAACTTGAAAATAACGATAGACCACAAGTGCTTGTTGCGCGTGATACACGAATCTCTGGTCAAATGCTTGAACAAGCTTTGATTTCAGGGTTATTATCAGTTGGGATTGAAGTACTCTCATTAGGCGTTATTTCAACACCTGGTGTAGCGTACCTTGTACGTGCCCAAAATGCAGTTGCTGGAATTATGATTTCAGCTTCACATAATCCCGTTCAAGATAACGGCATTAAATTTTTTGGTGCGGATGGTTATAAACTATCTGATGAACAAGAAGAAGAAATTGAAGTTTTATTAGAAAAAGATTCTGATGATTTGCCAAGACCAGAAGGTGAAGGCCTTGGAGTATTAGCAGATTATCCAGAAGGTGTACTGAAATATACACAATTTTTGGAACAAACAATTCCTGATGATTTAGAAGGAATTCATGTTGGAATTGATTCAGCTAATGGCGCAACAAGTGGACTTGTTTCACGTTTGTTTGCTGATTTAAATGCTGAATTTGAAACAATGGCAACTTCGCCTGATGGATTAAATATTAATGATGGCGTTGGTTCAACACATCCAGAAGGATTAGCTAAATTTGTAGTTGAAAATAAGCTTGAAGCCGGGATTGCTTTTGATGGCGATGGTGATAGATGTATTGCTGTTGATGAATTAGGTAATATTATTGATGGCGATAAAATTATGTACATTTGTGGATTATACATGAATGAACGTGGTCGCTTGAAAAAAGAAACAGTTGTGACAACTGTTATGAGTAATATTGGACTATACAAAGCACTTGAAGCAGCTGATTTAACATCAGTTAAAACACAAGTTGGTGATCGTTATGTTGTTGAAAAAATGCGTGCTGACGGTTACAACATTGGTGGCGAACAATCTGGACATATTGTATTCTTAGATTACAATACAACTGGTGATGGGATGCTAACTGCTATTCAATTGCTAAATGTTATGAAGAAAACAGGCAAGAAGTTATCTGAATTAGCTGCAGCTGTTCAGACTTATCCACAAGAACTTGTGAATGTTAGAGTGACAGATAAGCAAGCTGCATTAGATAATCAAAAAATTAAAGATAGTATTGCAGAAGTTGAAGCAGAAATGGCCGGCGATGGCCGAGTTCTTGTGAGACCTAGTGGAACTGAAAATTTATTACGTGTTATGGCCGAAGCACCAACAGAAAAAGAAGTTAAAGCTTATGTTGATCGAATTGTGCAAACAGTTCAAACTGAAATGGGCGTTTAGAAATTAAGCGAAAGAGTCATTTGAATGAAAATTCAAATGACTCTTTTTTTATTTTAAAGTTGATTTAAAATATAGACCAATATATTAATTCTTGACAAAAAAATATCAGAAAGGTATATTAATAGATATTGATAAGGGTTACTTGTTTTTTAAACATCTATACCAATTTTAAAATAATAATAAAAAATACATTTAAAAAAAGGATGACATAAACTATGTGTGGAATTGTTGGCGTAACAGGAAAAACGAATACTGTTGAAATTTTAATTAATGGTTTGGAAAAATTAGAATACCGTGGTTATGATTCAGCCGGTATTTTTGTTGATAACAAAACGGGTGAAGATTACCTTGTTAAAGAGGCTGGACGTATTTCGAATTTGAAGTCGGCCATTGATGATAAGGTTCATGGAACTGCTGGAATTGGACATACGCGTTGGGCAACACATGGCGTACCAAGTAAATTTAATGCCCATCCTCATGTTTCTGAAGATGGCCGCTTTTACCTTGTACATAATGGCGTTATCACTAATTTTTCTGAGTTAAAAGAACAATATTTAAAAGACGTAAATTTTGTTAGTGAAACAGATACTGAGGTTGTTGTTCAATTAATTGGATATTTTGCAAATAAAGAAAATTTAACTGCTAAACAAGCATTCAAAAAAGTTTTATCATTACTTGAAGGTTCTTCATATGCTTTCTTGATGATGGATCGTGAAGAACCAGAAACATTGTTTGTGGCTAAGAATAAGAGTCCTTTATTAATTGGTGTTGGGGATGGCTTTAATGTTGTCTGCAGTGATGCCATGGCAATGTTGAAAGAAACACATGACTTCATTGAACTCATGGATGGTGAAATGGTTATTGTTAAACCTGACTCTATTGAAATTGAAAATAAAGCTGGTGAAGCCGTATCACGTGATTCATATCATGTTGAAATGGATGATAGCGATTCAGAAAAAGGCGCATATCCATTCTACATGCTAAAAGAAATCGATGAACAACCAGCTGTTATGCGACGTTTATTGAGTGAGTATGTTGAAAATGAAGAAACTGTTAAAATTGATGATAGTATTTTAAACGCAATGAAAGCTGCTGATCGCATCTATATTGTTGCTGCAGGGACAAGTTACCATGCCGGATTAGTTGGAAAAGAATTATTTGAAGGTTTAGCTAATGTACCAACAGAAGTACATGTTGCTTCAGAATTTGGTTATCATATGCCATTACTTTCAGAAAAACCATTCTTTATTTTCTTATCACAAAGTGGTGAAACAGCTGATAGCCGTCAGGTTCTTGTAAAAGTTAACGAAATGATGTACCCAAGTTTAACAATTACAAATTCAGCAAATTCTACACTTTCTCGTGAGGCAACATATACGTTATTATTACATGCTGGTCCTGAAATAGCAGTTGCCTCAACTAAGGCATATACAGCTCAAATTGCCGTTGAAGCACTTTTAGCAAAAGCGTTAGGAACAGTTACAAAACAAACAAAAGCTCTTAATTTTGATGTTTATCATGAATTAACAATGGTTGCAAATGCTATGCAAGCTATGGTTGATGATAAAGACTCAATTAATGACTTAGCGAAAGAATTCTTAAGTGAAACGCGTAACGCTTTCTATATTGGTCGTGGTATTGATTACGATGTTTCAATTGAAGCTGCACTTAAATTAAAAGAAGTCTCTTATGTTCAAACGGAAGGTTTTGCATCTGGTGAATTAAAACATGGAACTATTGCCTTGATTGAAGAAGGCACACCAGTTGTAGCTATTATTACTGATAAACCGACTGCAAGTCATACACGAGGCAATGTTCAAGAAGTCTTGGCTCGTGGAGCAAATACAATTATCATCTCAACAGAGACATTAGCAAACGAGGGTGATCAAATTGTATTACCAGATGTTTCTGACTTATTAACACCGTTAGTAAGTATTGTGCCTGCACAATTATTGGCTTACTATACAAGCCTAAACCGTGGCTATGATGTTGATAAACCTCGTAATTTAGCTAAGAGTGTTACTGTCGAATAAGATAGATTGAAGAAATGATATTACCTGTTTAAGGGTAGTATCATTTTTTTGTTTATTATTTGGTATAGACCTATTGCTTTTTTTAAAATGATATTGTATTATTGGACTATACCAATTAGAGGAATAAATAATTGAAAAGAGGACAATCAAATGAAATTAATTATTGTTAAAGACCAAAACGAGGGTGGCCAAAAAGGCTACGAAATTTTTAAAGCTGCTAAAGAAGCAAATGCTAAAGTCTTTGGACTTGCTACAGGAAGCACACCATTAACAACCTATGCCGCAATTACAGCCAGTGACTTAGATTTTACGGATTCAACATCAGTTAACTTAGATGAATATGTTGGTTTAGGTGAAAAAGATTCACAAAGTTACCGTTACTTTATGAATGAAAATTTATTTAGTAAAAAACCATTTAAGACATCTTACTTACCTAATGGTCTTGAAAGTGATTCAGAAAAAGAAACAAAACGTTATGACAAAATTATTGAAGATAATCCAATTGATTTACAAATTTTGGGTATTGGTAAAAATGGTCATATTGGATTCAATGAACCTGGAACAGCTGAAGATAGCTTGACACATAAAGTTCATTTAACGGAGTCAACGATCAAATCAAATGCACGTTTCTTTGATAACGAAAATGATGTTCCTGAATATGCTTATTCAATGGGTATTGGATCAATCATGAAGTCGCACAAGATTTTACTTGAAGCTTTTGGTGAAAGTAAGGCAGAAGCTATTAAGGGAATGATTGAAGGCCCTATAACAGAAGACCTACCTGCAAGTTTCTTACAAAATCATGATGATGTAGTTGTCATTGTTGATGAAGCAGCTGCAAGTTTATTAAAAAATAAATAAAATTATCATCCATATGTAGAACTAATTCATTTAAAGCGTTAAAATAAATGGATTGGTTCTATTTGTGTTTTGTGCTTGCTTGACGGCTGATAGTAAGTCTAGTAACATGATGACAATTGTAAGAAAATACGTTTTTAGGAAGTTGAAAAAATGGTCGATTATAAAATTAGAGTAAAAAATGTCACAAAAGAATATGACTTATTTAAAACAAAATCTGAACATATCAAATCATTCTTTTCTTTTAAAAGTACGACGGTACCTCATTTTTGGTCTCTTAAAGGAATCTCGATGGATGTTATGAGTGGAGAAACACTTGGTTTAATTGGCGTTAACGGCTCAGGTAAATCAACGTTATCCAATATTATTTCGGGGATTATTCCACAAACAACCGGTATTGTAGATGTTCGCGGAGAAACTTCTATTATTGCTATCGGCGCTGGATTGAGAGGCCAACTAACCGGATTAGAAAATATTCGATTAAAAGGTTTAATGCAGGGTCTAACTAACCAACAAATTGATGATATTTTAGATGAAATTATTAATTTTGCTGATTTAGGTGATTTTGTTTATCAACCCGTTAAAAGCTATTCTAGTGGGATGAAATCTCGTTTAGGCTTTGCTATTGCCGTGCATATTGATCCTGATATTTTGATTATTGATGAGGCATTGTCAGTTGGCGATGATACTTTTTATCAAAAATGTGTTGATAAAATTAACGAATTTAAAGAACAAGGAAAAACAATTATTTTTGTTAGTCATTCATTAAAACAAATTGAAATGCTATGCGATCGTGTCGCATGGATCCAATATGGTGATTTAAAACAAGTTGGTCCTACTAAAGAAGTTGTCACTAAATATAAAGCTTATATTGATTGGTTTAAAAAATTATCAAAAAAAGAAAAAACAGCGTACCAAAAGAAACAAAAAGAGGCTCAAAAAGCGTTTAGTATCGATGACTATCTTATTAACCAAGTAGACAAAGAAAGTGCTGATGAAGCAAATTTAGGCGTTTCAAAGCAAGTTATTACCGAAAAGGTAAAAAAGGATTTCTATGGCTCTGTTTTAAATGAAAAAATGTCTAAACCAAGTAAGGTGCTAACAGCTGTGATTTTAGTCGCTGTGGTATTCTTTAGTTTAGTAAATATATCAGGGCATTCAATAAGTCATATTATTGAGAACCCAACAAGTATTGTTCATCCAGATAATACGAAATAATAGGAAAGTGTTGGCGTAGATCATTCGACAGCACTTTTTTAATACAAACTATTGACAACGCTTACATTTGATGTTATCTTAAGTTTGTAAGGTATATGAATTACCTTTATCAATTCTCTTTCTCTCTTATGCTAGCCACTATTGCGATGTAGTGGCTTTTTTTGTGCTTGTTGTACTTATTGTCAAATGTGTTTATACTTAATTAAGAGAATAGATGTAGAAAGTTGGGTTCAATATGAAAAGTCATGAAGTTTTATCATTAATTGAAGAAATTACTAGAAAAGATGGTTCTAAATATTTTGAATTATCGAACATGGTACAAAATGGGAGAGCAGAACTTGCAGTTCAAAGAGATTTATTGAAAGAAGTCCGTATTCTACAGTTAAATATTCCCAGATCATCACACGTTATTAATTATGAAAAATATATTAATCAAAATTTTGAAATGCCACTAGAAGCATTTACTGAATATCAAGAGTGGCATAAAACAGAAGAAGCTCAAAATGATTTGAATGCGATATTAAAAGACAATCATATTGAGTAAATATTACCAAAAATATCTTTACAAAATAGGTTAACCTATGGTATAAAATAGTATAGACAGAAATGAATTATAAAGATTGCTCAGTAGTTCAGCGGTAGAACGCTTGACTGTTAATCAAGATGTCGTAGGTTCGATCCCTACCTGAGCAGTATTCATAGAGGATGATCGACTTACTGCCGGTTATCTTTTTTTATTTATGAACTTAATTTTTTGAGTCCATTATAAGAAATTAATGATTAACTTGAATTATTTCTGAATACAGTTTAAAATTAAGAGATTGTAAGAAAGGGGGATTGCGAAATGTCATCAAACAACCATACAGGTGTCGGTAACGATCGTCGTCCAGTTAATACTCCAAACAAAAAGAACCGTCGTCGTAAACAACAAGAACTTGCTACTTTCTTAAAAGAAAGCAAAGCTAACGACGCAGCAGTTGCAGCAAAAAAAGCATAATTTAGTTAAATAAATGATGGCCACCGTTGATTAGAACGGTGGTTTTTTTGCATACTTTAGAATGAGTATTTTTTATTTAAATATATTTTTAGTGCCTTTTAGCTTACAATAAAAGAATCAATAAACTGACTAATGGAGTGATTTAAATTGGCTAAGAATTTTTATGCAGTATATAAAGGACGTAAAACGGGTATTTTCACAAAATGGCCTGATGTGGCAAAGTTGGTTAATGGATACGATGGGGCACGATACAAAGGATTTGAAACGCGAGATGAAGCCCAAAATTGGATGGATGATGGGGCACCTAGACCAACAGCGACAGGTAGTAAAAAAAGTGCGACAGCAGTTCATCAATCCGTAACTTTAACTTCAGATTCAATTCAAGTCTGGACTGATGGTGGTTCGAGAAATCATGGTAATAAATTAGGCGGTCACGTCCTAGCAGAAGATACTGCGGCATGGGCTTTTTATATTAAAACACCGGGTGAGACCTTTTCTGGTACAGATGGTGAAAAAGGTAAAACTAATAATCATATGGAAATTATGGCATTTCTTCAAGCTATGAAAAAATTAATTGATTTAGGATTACGAGAAGAACACGTCGTATTTATATTAGATTCGAAGTATGTCTTGAATGCAATTCAAAAAAATTGGTTAGTAGGTTGGCAACGTCGAAATTGGAAAAAAGCGGATGGTCAAACAGTACTTAATGTCGAACTTTGGCAACAAGTTGCTGAATTAATACCAGCTTTCACTAATGTTGATTTTGAATGGACAAAGGGTCATGCAGATAATGAAGGTAATAATAAAGTTGATGAATTATTAAATGAAACAATGGATAAAATGTAAGATAGGTGAAGTGGATTTCTACTAATGTAGAGAGCCACTTTTTTTATTTAAATGAATTCAAATTAAGATGAATAAAAAAGATTAGGCAGTAAATTAAAACGTTTACTGAAAGCGGTTGCTAAAATTCTAACGTGGTGTTATTATATTCATGAAGATAGATATAGGGGGATGATTGACAATGGAAGCTGAAGAATTAGAACCAGGGCAATCCGAAGCGCTACAGGAATTTATTTCCAATCTAGATATTTTGAACGCTTTGGCAGATGAAAAAAGACAACGATTAATTATTTTGCTAGGTTCTAAGTCACGGCAAGAGTTAACGGTTTCTGAGCTGGTTGACCGCATGGCGTTATCACAACCGGCAGTTTCACATCATTTGAAAGTTTTAAAAAATGTGGGACTTATTGATTATAAACAAACAGGATTAAAACGTTTTTACTTTTTAACACCTGAAAAAACATTAAACCGTTTGGAACATTTAATTAAAATGATTCGTGAAGGCGAAAAATCGAAGGAGGAATAGATTATGACTCAAAAAGCATATATGATTGGTACAGGTGTTGGTAACTTAGCAGCAGGTATCTATTTAATTCGTGATGGTGGCTGGCATGGTGACCAAATTACGATGTTTGGTTTAGAAAAACATGGTGCTAATGATGGCGCTGCAGTTAAAGATTATGTGACTGAATATGGTAACCAAGGTTTGAGTAATCAAAAAGGATTCCTAGCTAAAGGTGGTCGTATGTTGAATGAAGAAACATATGAAAACTTATGGGATGTTCTTCGAGAAGTGCCATCATTGGATAATCCTGGAAAGACAGTTACAGATGAAATTTTAGATTTTGATCATGCACATCCAACGCATGATATTGCACGCTTAATTGATAAAATGGATGGTATTAGAAATAAAGGCGGTAAGAATGATTATCGTCATATGCAATTTAATACACGAGATCGCGTTTTACTAACAAAATTAATGACGATGCCTGAATCAAAGGAATCAGAGATTAATGATATCAGTATTGAAAAATGGTTTGAAAATAGTCCACACATGTTTACAACTAATTTCTGGTATATGTGGCAAACAACTTTTGCCTTCAAAAAGGAAAGTTCAGCAATGGAATTACGTCGTTATATGAACCGAATGATTCTTGAATTCAGTCGTATTAACACATTGGAAGGTGTTACAAGAACACCATATAACCAATATGAAAGTATTATTTTACCAATGCGTAAATATCTTACAGACCGTGGTGTAACCTTTGTGGATAACCGTAAGATAACTGAATTTAAATTTAAAGATACAGCTTTACGTGACGATATTGTTGTCACTGGTCTTGAATATGAAGAAGTCGATAATGATAATAAAGTCGGCGAAATCATTATTAATGATGGCGATTTAGTATTTGATACGAATGGTTCAATTACAGATAGTTCATCAATGGGCGATATTGATACACCGATTGTGGAAAATATGGACTATGCACCTAGTGCTAAATTATGGAAACAAGCTACTGAACATTTCTATAACTTAGGTAAACCAGATAAATTCTTTAATGATCGTCAACAAAGTGAATGGATGAGTTTTACAGTCACAACTGATAATCATTTAGCAGTAAATGAAATTGCACGGATTACACAACAAGAACCTGGTAATGCATTGAATACCTGGGTTGATAGTAATAATTTATTATCAATCGTGGTTCATCATCAACCTCATTTCCATGCTCAAAAAGAAAATGAGACTGTATTCTGGGGTTACTGTTTATATCCTCGTCGCAAGGGTGATTTTGTTCAAAAACCATTTATCGAGATGACTGGTCGCGAAATGTTAGAAGAATTATTAGGCCATTTGGCTCAAACAGATACAGCTACGAATAATATTAGCCAACGTACAGATGAAATTATGGATAGTGTTGTTAATGTTATACCTGTTTATATGCCATATGCGAGTGCCTTATTTAACCGTCGCGCAATTGGTGATCGTCCTGACGTTGTACCTGAACATTCAAAGAATTTGGCCTTTATTAGTCAATTTGCAGAAATGCCATTTGATATGGTCTTTACAGAACAGTATTCGTTCCGTTGTGCACAAATTGCTGTGTATAAGTTCTTAGGAATTTCAGATACGCAATTAACACCATTACATCATTATGAAAAAATGCCAAAAGTTTTGGCAAAAGCAACGAAAACAATGTTTAGATAAGTTGAAATAACGATTTATAAGAATTTTTATAAATCGTTATTTTTTTGATGTATAATTAAGATTCATTCTAATTCGGAGAAGGTGTCTTAATGATCAAAATAAATACAGTAGCTGATCAGATACAATTATCAGGTATTCGTCGATTTGATGAATGGGTCTCCAAAATAGACGGTATCGATAAGTTAACGTTAGGTGAACCTAATTTCATCACACCTCAACATATTATGGACGCTACAAAAACAGCGCTTGATAACGGACAAACACATTATGAAGCCTCAGCTGGTAATCCAGAATTACGACAGGCAACTGCTGATTATTATAATGAAAAGTTTGAATTGGCTTATGACGCAAAGAATGTTTTAGTGACCGTTGGGGCAACTGAGGCAATTGCTACAGCATTAAAGACGGTAACAACACCAGGAGATTACATTTTAGTACCAGTTCCTTGTTATCCAGCTTACTTGCCATTAATGCAGTTACAAGGCGTTAAACCTATTTTTATGGATACACGTACGACGAACTTTAGGGTAACGGCAGAGCTTATTGAAAAGACATTGCAGGAAAATAAGAATAAAGCTATCGTTGGATTTATATTTAATTATCCAACTAACCCTACCGGTGTTTCTTATGGTAAAATTGAGTTATCTTCTATTAAAGATGTTTTGAAAAAACATGACATTTGGGTGATGAGCGATGAAATTTACTGCGAGTTAACCTATGAACAACCGCATATTTCCATGGCTAATTTGTATCCTGAAGGGACAATTTTAATAATGGGATTGTCTAAATCACATGCAATGACCGGTTGGCGGATTGGGTTTGTATTAGCTGAAGAACGATTAATTAATGCTATGAAAAAGGTCCACCAATATCACGTAACGACCGCGGCAACTTTATCACAAGTAGCTGCACTTGAAGCTGTTAAAAATGGGAAGCAAGATAGTGTACCAATGAGAGATGCTTATCATATTCGTCGTGATAGATTGGTAACAGCCTTAGAAAAATTAGGTTATAATTTAATTAAACCAGATGGCGCCTTTTATTTATTCGTTGAAATACCTAAAAAACTAAAATTAACGTCAGTTGAATTTTGTCAGCAACTTGCTCTGAAAGAAAAGGTAGCTGTTGTTCCAGGTAGTGCATTCACAGAATTTGGTGAGGGCTACTTTAGAATAAGTTTTGCTGCAAGTGATGAACAGTTAGCAAAACTCATCATCGCCTTGGAAAATAGTAAGCATTAAATTCAATTTATTAATCTAATTATGGTACGTTTGTATGAGTAAAAGGAGTGATTAAAATGGATGGAAATGTTGACTGGACAATTGCTGAGCTTAAAAAAATTGAAACAGAAGAAAACCAATTATTGATTGAAGCTACAATTGCGCTATTAAAAGATCAGTCAGTTGAAATTGAGAGCTTGCATGGCTCAATGGAAGGGCAGCTTTGGAGCCCAAGTAACTGGCGTAAGTAAAATCATCAATAATGGCAACAAAACAAGTGAGGAGTGACGATATGAATAATAGATTAGAAAAGTTGGACTTTGACATAACACCGGTAACTTTTAAACGCGTTTTAGTTGCCATAGATGAGGATGATTCTGAATCATCAATTTTAGCTTTTAATTATGCGGTAGCGTTAGCTAAGTTACAACAAATTCCTTTAGGGATTGTTTCAATATTAGAGACAGGTGATATGAATATTTTTGATTCTATGTCACCAGTTGTTATCAAAGAAAATAAAAAATTACTTGAAGAAAGTATCGAACGCTATGTAGATAAGGCGCATGATTTTGGCGTTAAAAATGTACAAGCAATTGTTTCTGCTGGTAGACCAGGTTCTGAAATTGTTGAGAAGGTTATTCCAGATTTTAAACCGGATATTCTAATTTGCGGTTCAAAAACGAATACGCCAAGTAATTCAAAGAAATTATTTATTGGCTCTCAAGCTAGTTATATGGCTCAAAATGCACAATGTTCCGTTAGTGTCATCAGATAATATTTTAAAAATATGAATGTTAAAAGAGCGAAAAACTCATTTTACAGTTTTTTGCTCTTTTTTAATAAAAAAATAACATAATTGTTCGTATATATGATAAGATTAACCATAGTAAATTAAAATATAGTGAGGATGGTTAAATTGAAATATTATAAAGCGTACCGAATTAGTCTTGGGTGGCAAATTTTAATTGGATTAATTTTAGGAATTATTATTGGTGCTATTGGGTATCAAAATAAACTCATTATTAACTCACTTCAACCGCTGGGAACCATCTTTATTAATATGATCAAAATGATTGTCTTACCGATTGTTGTTTCATGTCTAGTGGTCGGAATCGCCAATATGGGAGATATCCACAAATTAGGTAGAATCGGTGGAAAAACATTAATTTACTTTGAAATTATGACAACAATTGCGATTGCATTAGGATTAATTGTTGGTAACTTAACTAAACCCGGACAATTTATAGATATTACAGCTTTAAATAAAGTCGATATTAGTCAATATGTTACAACTGAAAACTCAACCTCTACTGGGTTGAGTACGATTTTAATGCATATTGTGCCAACTAATATTTTTGAGGCACTTGTTAAAGGTGATATGCTGCCTATTATCTTCTTTTCCGTTTTATTTGGACTCGGGACAGCAACGCTAGGTGAGAAGGGAAAACCGATTATTGATTTCTTCTCAGCTGTATCTGAAGTTATGTTCAAAGTGACAAACTGGGTAATGAAATTGGCACCTATCGGTGTTTTTGCATTAATTGGTGTCACAATAGCACAATTAGGCGTTTCTGCTTTAAAACCATTAGGGTTCTTTATTATTGTGACCTATATAACGATGATATTTTTTGTTATTGTAGTAATGGGTCTTGTTGCTAAATTATTTAAAATTAATTTAATCGTCTTGTTAAAGGTAATCAAGGATGAAATGATTCTTGCTTTTTCAACGGCTAGTTCTGAAGCAGCACTGCCTAAAATTATGGAAAAAATGGAAAATTTTGGTGTTAAAAAGGGAATTGTTTCTTTTGTTGTTCCAACAGGATATACATTTAATCTAGATGGATCAGCAATTTATCAGTCAATAGCTGCTCTGTTTTTGGCACAGGCATACCATATTAATTTATCAATTGGACAACAAGTTACATTATTGATTGTGTTAATGATTACGTCTAAAGGGATGGCTGGAGTACCTGGTGCATCATTTGTCGTCCTATTAGCGACAATCTCAACTATTGGTGTTCCTGCTTCGGGGTTGGCTTTTATCGCTGGAGTTGATAGAATCATAGATATGGGTCGTACAACCGTCAATGTTGTTGGTAATTCATTAGCAGCTGTTATTATCGCACAATCAGAAAATGAATTTGATCGTGAAAAGAATCAAAAGTATTTAGAAAAATTGAACATTAAGTAACCTTAAAAAGGGGGCTTTCGGAAAAAAATGACGAAAGAAATTAAATTAAAATGGTTGTTAATAGGTTCAGTGATTAGTAGCGCAGGTTCAAGTTTCGTCTGGCCGTTAACAACAATTTACATGCATAACTATTTAGGTAAAAGTTTAACATTTTCTGGAATTGTACTATTAATAAACTCAGTTGCGACTATTATTGGTAATTATGCTGGTGGTTATTTATTTGATAAATGGCGGCCTTATTATGCGACATTGGTAGGAATCGTAATTGCATGGTTGGCCGTATTAGGCTTAGTTTTCATGCATGGCTGGCCAGCATACCCAATTTTGCTAGTTATTTTGGGTCTTGGTAACGGGATTGTGGCAACAATTTTAAATTCATTTGCGGCCACAATTAGAAGAAAAGATAGTCGATATGTTTTTAATCTCTTTTATTTAGCTTTAAATTTAGGGATTGTTATTGGGACATTATTAGTTGGATACGTGATTGAAGTTAGTGTCACAATGGTCTTTGTATCAGCATTAATTTTATATTCAATATTTTTGATTACTGCTATTTTAGCGTATAGAGTTGATCCAATACGAAAAAAAGTGAAACCAACAAAATCAGAACAATCAGCTGGTGTTAATCCCAAAGTTTGGATTATCGGCGCAATGTGGTTAACATTCCTGGTTATTTGGTTGAGTTACGAGCAATGGCAAAGTAATTTATCAATTTATATGGATAAGTTAGATATTCCATTGAGTCAATATAGTTTATTATGGACGATTAATGCAGGACTCATTGTTTTTGGACAACCACTAGTGACGCTTGTAACGAGAACAATTGCTAAGTCATTATTTAGACAAATTATTATGGGTGTTGGCTTATTTGCGTTATCATTTACAACACTTATTTTTGCGAAAGACTTTTCTCATTTTGTCTTTTCAATGGTCTTGTTGACGTTAGGTGAAATGGTCGCATTCCCAGCCATTCCGGCATGGATTAATGAACTGGCCGAGCCAGGTCAAGAAGGTAAGGCACAAGGAACGATTAATATTGCCGCATCTATTGGTAAAGCGTTAGGACCATTAGTTGGTGGAATCGTAATTGAACGATTGTCATACAACGGTTTGTTCGTTGGTTCGACATTATTAATCTTACTTGCCTTGGCAGTTGTTGTTATTGCAACTAAGAAAGCGAATATAAAATCGTAAAAAAATACCACAACTTTTATAAGGTTGTGGTATTTTTTATTCTAAATCATTAAAATAGGCTAATAAATCAGTCGTAGATAGGTTGGCACGTTTTTCACCTGATAAATCAGATTGAATCTGACCATCATTTAAGACAATTGTTCGATTACCATATGATAATGCGTCCTCTAAGTGATGCGTAATCATTAGACAAGATAATTGTTCTTGTTCAACAATTTCGGCGGTTAATTTTAATAATTCTTGGCTTGTTTTGGGGTCGAGGGCGGCCGTATGTTCATCTAGTAGCAGTAAGTCAGGTTGAATCAAAGTTGCCATTAAAAAACTTAATGTTTGACGTTGACCACCAGACAAGTTTCCAGCAGGTGTATTTAAATGTTCTGATAAACCATTTGGCATCTTTGCGGTTAATTCACGAAATTGCGTCATTTTTTGTTTTAAATGACGAGGTTTAAACCGACGGCGACTGCCTCGATTTAAGGCTAATAATAGATTTTCAGCGACTGTCATTCTAGGTGCTGTGCCCATTTTAGGATCTTGAAAAACACGACTAATATAATTTGTCCGTTTAATATCATTTTCATTCGTAATATTTTTATTGCGTAACATAATTTTGCCACTCGTTGGTTTAATATTACCAGCAATTGTATTGAAAAGGGTCGATTTACCAGCGCCATTAGTACCAATTACAGTTATAAAATCGCCTTTATTGATGGTGAGGTTTAAATTTTTTAAGATTTGTTGCTCCTCAGAAGTACCGGTATTAACGGTAGTGACGATATTGGAAAGTGAAAAAATGGGTTCAGTCATTTTGAATGGCCTCCTTCAAACAAAGTATTTAGTCTTAGCGCTTTTCGGAGAGTTGGTAACATTAAACAGAATGCTAAAATAATAGCAGAAATTAATTTTAAATCGTTTGCGTTAAAGCCTAATGTTAATACAATTAAAATAACAAATCGGTAGAAAATACTACCAATGACAACGGCAACCAAACGTGCTGTTAATGATAAGTTACCAAAAACAACTTCACCGATAATAATTGCAGCAAGCCCAATGACAATCGTTCCGATACCCATACTGATATCAGCATAGCCATTATTTTGCGCGATTAGCCCACCGGCAAGTCCGATGAAGCCATTTGAAACCATTAGTCCTAAAATCTTCATACGATCGGTTTGGATACCAAGTGAGCGGGCCATTTTTTCATTATCACCGGTTGCGATGAACGCTTGGCCTAATTCGGTATTTAAAAAGAAAGCGAGTAAGCCAATACTAATGATAACCAGAATGAGCCCTAATACAACGGAATCAAAAGATGCAGGAAGATTAGTTAGAAAGTGAGCAGAAAAAATTGTATTTTGTCCAAGTAAACTGATATTTGCTTTTGTTAAAATTCGTAGGTTAATTGAATATAAACTTGTCATGACAAGGATTCCAGCTAATAAAATCGGAATTTTACCTTTTGTATAAAGTAACCCGGTGGCTAGACCAGCTAGTGTCCCTGCTAGAAATGCAAAGAATGTGGCCAGAAGCGGGTTAACTCCGTGGATTAGACAAATCACAGTTACGCTGGCGCCCATTGGAAAAGTACCTTCGACAGTCATATCAGGAAAGTCTAAAATTCTAAATGAAAGATAAAGACCAAGACCTAAAACCCCCCATAGGAGTCCTTGTCCGATAGCAGATACAATAATTGTCATTTGATTAACTCTCCTTTATTTTTGGCTTGATCAATTAATGCTTGTGGAATTGTAATATTTAAGGCCTTTGCTGTTTTCAAATTAATAACAAGATCACCTTTTTTTACAAAATTAATTGGTGTTGTTGCAGGGACACTTTTTCCAGAAAGAACGGCAGCAGCCATTTTACCAGTGGCTACACCTAAATCATATTGGTTAATACTAATAGTTGCCAAGCCGCCATTTTTGACCATTGTATCTACTGCAGGGAAAATTGGAATTTTAGCTTGTGTCGCATTTTTAACGAGAGTCTGCATACTTGATGCTACTGTGTTATCCGTGGGGACATAAACGGCATCAACAGATGCTACGAGCGATTGTGACACTTGGTCAACATCATTTGTAGAGGTAATTGTTGCCGATTTAACTTCTAAGCCTGATTTGATTGCTGCAGATTTAAATTGTTGATACTGTTTTGTAGCTGAATCGTCACTTGATGTGTAAAGGACACCCACGGTTTTCATATTAGGTATTAGTTCCTTCATTAAAGCTAACTGTGCTTTAATAGGTGCTTGATCAGAAACACCGGTGATATTATTACCTGGTTTCTGATTGTTGCTAACTAAACCAGAACCTTTTGGATCAGTAACGGCACCTAAAATAATTGGTGTTTTTTTAGTTACATTAGCTAAAGATTGTGCAGAGGGTGTTGCGATACCAATCATGAGATTAACATTTTCATTATTAAACTTGTCACTCATTGATTTTAAATTACTTTGATCAGCTTCAGCATTTTGGAAATCAATATTCACAGACTTACCAGGTACGTAACCTTCTTTTTCTAATCCAGCAATAATTCCTTTATGAATCGCATCCAGTGCAGGATGTGTTGTTAATTGAAGAATACCAATTGTTGGTACTCCTTTAGCGTTTGAAAATGTTGTTGGTTGAAGTGTTGAGAAAAAAGCAATCACTAAGAATAAAAATAACGCAATAATGGTTCCAATTAATCGTTTCATTTTATAAGTACCCCTTTAATTTTTAATAAAAAAAGACAGTCCTCAGATTCGAGGGCCGTCTTGAAAGACAAAACCCCCGCATGAATATACTGATATCCATACAGGGGTTTTGATTTATAGAAACCAAACCGATATACAGATACAATCTGAATAGACAGATTATATCTGTAAAAAACAGACTACAATCTGAATAACCGGCTTTGCCAACGATTATTAAGTTTTACTTGTGAATAAGTCATAGGCTTGATTTCCTCTCTGAGTTAGTTGATAAATGTAGTATAGATAAATCTGATATTATTGTCAAATATTATTTAAAAGATTTTAAAAGTTATAAAGAGTATAATTTAGAAAACAACAAAATTGATTCGACATTCATAGTGCGGTATGATATTTTTATTGGGAATAGCGCACTATGAATTCATAATATGAGGTGAAAAACTATGAAAAAATCGTTAAAGATTGGTATTAGTATCGGAAGTATTTTAGTTTTGGGAATTCTTGGTGGAGCAAGTTTCAATCAAAGTATGCATTTTAATAAAGGCATCACAATTAATGATACAGATGTCAGTGGATTAAGTGTTGATAAAGTTATTAGTAAGTTAAAAAATGAAACGTCAAAAAATGTTATTTATGTAGGTAAAACAAAAATAGTCGATGCAAAAGATACAACAACTGGTTTTACTGATGAAGATAAGCCAGCGATTAAAGCATTGTTGAAGAAGCAACGTACCATTCTTCCTTCAAATGTTAAGAAAAATTATGCGATTGTTCCACAAAAGTTGAATACAACAGTTAAGGATCAATTAAAAGCACAATTAAAAACCCAACTAACAAAGTTAAATAAAACAAGAACAGTGGCTGTTGATGCAAGTCCCATTTTAAAAAATGGAAAAGTATCAGTAACACCTGGGAAAAAAGGGAATCAATATAATGTTAAGCAAATTTTAGCTGCCTATGATAAGGCTGGCTATAGTAGCATTACGAAGTTGAAGGATACTGAACTCCAACCTTTATCTGCTGACAGTAAAACAGTTAAAGCTGATACTGAAAAATTGGATACACTAGCTGCTAGACAGACTGTTTATACCGTTCAATCAACGAAGTATACGTTGAAGGGTGCAGATATTCTTAAGCAAGCAACTGTTGAAGATGGTAAATATGTTGTTGATACGAGTGGTATTTCTGCAAAAGTAGATGAAATTAATAAGAAACAAGCAACATTGAATAAAAAGTATAATTTTAAAACGGCTACAGGAAGTACTGTTCCAGTTAGTGGACAATCATATGGTTGGGCCCTTGGAATGAATGACTCAGTGACACATGTTTTGACAGCGTTAGAAGATGGTACTGCAGCTATTGACGCAACCAATGATAAATATGGTGTTGGCTATAATACTTATGGAACTGGTTACACAACGACTGCAAATGATGGACTTGGAGATACGTATGCTGAAGTGTCAATTGCGCAGCAGAAAGTTTGGATCCATAAAAATGGCAAGGTTGTTTTAACAACTGATGTTGCAACTGGTAAACATAGTACTGGTGAAGATACAACTAAGGGTGTTTGGTATATTATGTACAAACAAACGCCATCAATACTTAAAGGTAGTGAAGTTGGTAAAGCTAATTATTCTGTCAAAGTTAGTTACTGGGCTCAATTCACAAATAGTGGAATTGGTTTCCATGACGCTAGTTGGAGAACAAATTGGTCTAAAACAGCTTATCTTAAAGATGGTTCTGGTGGTTGTGTTAATACAAAACCAGCCGCAATGGCAACTTTATTTGCGAACGTTTCACAAAACGAACCTGTTGTTGTTTATTAATTTAAGGCTTAATCAGTTCTTAAACTGGTTAAGCTTTTTTTAATGATTTATTATTAATAACTTCATAGATAAGTCATAAAGCCAAGGTAGTATGAACCTATACCAGAAAGGAAGTTTAACAAAATGAAAATAGATAAAAACAAAGATAATAAATTAATAAGTGATAATATCGTTTCTGCACAAGTCATTGCGTTGAACAATCATATTATTACTGTAAAAACTGAAAATTCAGAAATTATAAAAATTAAACAACCAAATAGTACAAAAAATGACAAGATATTTCTAGAGACAATGAAAGATATTTTACGGTCGGGATTGTGGATTCCTGTGAATCGAGTCATGCAAATTATAATGCGTTATGACTGGTTTGATACGCCATTTGAAGAATATAGTTATGTATAGAAATCATGTATAATAACGTTAGAGGTGGCAGGGATGACGATTAAATTAATTGCAGTAGATTTAGATGGTACATTTTTAAGGGATGATAAATCATACGATAAAGAAAGATTTTCGCATCAATTTGAAAGGATGCAACAACAGGGAATACATTTTGTGGTAGCAAGTGGGAATCCAACCTTAGCCATTGAACAATATTTTAAAGAAATTAAAGATAAAATTGGTTACGTTGCTGAAAATGGAGCAGTCATTCAAGATGCAAAAGAGTTATTGAAAGAATACATTTTTGAAAATAGTCTCTATCAAGAAACGATTCAGTATTTGAAGGAAACATTCACTGAAATAGGACTATTAGCGGTTAATAATCAAGGAGGTTTCTATGATAAACGGGAATCTGATACATTTATTCAAGATGTAAATGATTATTATCCGAAAGTAACCGGAGTCGATAATTTGGTATCACTTAATCAAGGAATTTCTATGCTGACGGGTCATTTTCCCGTGTCGTTATATGAAAGAATATCATTACAATTAAATACTGAAATGAATAATAAACTTCAAGCAAAAGCGTCTGGATTTGGTTATATTGATATTAATTTAGTGAACGCGACAAAGAAAAACGGCATAAATTTACTACAAAATCGTTGGCAAATCTTGGATGAAGAAGTTGCGACATTTGGGGATAATGATAATGATCAAGAAATGTTGGCGTTCACGCCGAATAGTTTTTCTATGGCTAGCGGATCAAAGTTAGCTAAAAAAACAGCAAAACACATCATTGGGTTGAATCAAAATGATAGTGTTTTGGATAGCATTGATGATATTTTAAATCATAAATTGTAAAGAAACGTTCTTTTCCAAGGGGCGTTTCTTTTTAGTTCTTTGTATCCGTTTACTTATGCAGTATAATAGAGTTATTAAAGCATAATCGGAGGAATGTAATTTTGACAGTCAAGATAATTGCAGTGGATTTAGATGGTACATTTTTAAGAGATAATAAAACGTTTGATGAAGTTAGATTTAGTCACCAATTAGTTGAACTAAAAAATAAAGGGATTCATTTCGTGGTAGCAAGTGGAAATCAAGTTATGAAAATTAAAGATATTTTTAAACGTATCTCTGGTGAAATAGGTTACGTTTCAGATAACGGTGCGGTTATTTATGATGGCAACACCCATATCAGATCATTTAATATTGATCCAGCCGTATTTGAAAAAACAGTTTTATATATCCAAAAGGTATCGCCAAATTATGGAATCTTAGCATCAACAGATGAGAGTGGGTATATTGATGCAAGTGAGTCTGATAACTTTGTAGAAATGGCTAATACGTACTATCCAGACATTATTAAGGTCCCTAATTTAAGTAAGGTTGAAAAAACTATTTCTAAAGTTACGATTAATGGCCCCATTGACGAATATAAAACATTTGCGGTTAAATTAAAAGAAAATGTTGATGAATCATTAGTTGCAAAAGTTTCTGGTTTTGGATTTATTGATATCAATGTTAAAGAGGCAACAAAACAAAATGGGTTAAATGCTTTGCAAGAATTATGGGATGTAAAAGATGATGAAGTAGTAACCGTTGGAGATAATGATAATGATGCTGAGATGTTGGCATACACACCATTAAGTTTTGCAATGGAAAAGTCTTCAAATATGGCAGCTAAAATGGCAAATCATCGTATCGGTTCAAATCAAGATGATAGCGTCTTAGATTTAATTGATGACGTTTTAGCAGGTAAATATTAAAATATAATTTAGATAATGACGTAAAAATAAGTGATGATTATCACTTATTTTTTTACAAAAAAAACCACTTTCTTGTGAAAGTGGCAGATAATTAAATTTATTTAGAAACAACGCTAAAACGTTCTTGATGATGTGAATTAGATTCAATTTCATCAACCAATGCGATAGAGAAGTCGGCATAGCTAATTTCACTATTACCTTGTGAATTCATTGTTAAAACGTCACCGGCAATTTGATAGTGGCCTGTTTTTTCGCCACTAGGATTGAAAAATGCAGCTGGTGAAATATAGACCCAATCTACATTTGAAACGGTACGGAGTGTGACTAAAGCATCACGCATATTTTTGGCTGTTGCTTTAGCACCTTCAGGGAAGTCAGGTGTATCACCAAGTAACAGTGTTTTTTCAGAATCAACGAAAAGACTACTTGCGCCACCAACAATAACGAGCTTAACCTTAGTATCAGCTAAGATATCCGTTAAATGTTTTAATGATGTTTGATGAAGATTTTCTTGACCAAATGGAGCGTTAAAAGCATCTACAATAACATCAAATAATTCTAAATCAGCAGTTGTTAACTTGAAAAGATCTTTTTCTATAAAAGGAACATCTTCTGTTAATTTGCTTTTATTTCTAATAATAGCAGTAACATCTAAATGACGAGAAACTGCCTCTTTTAATGTAGATTGTCCTTGTTTACCAGTTGCACCAATAATTCCAATTTTCATTTTATAACTCCCTTTCTAAGTAACTGTCTTCACAATAGTTGAATGACATTTTTTTGTCAAAGAATAAGTCGTCAGGTTACATCTTTATTTTAACTGATAAATATGGTATGTTTATAGTTGTTATGGGGATGTTCAGGATTCGACAGGTATAGGTTGAGCTTGGATTGCGTTTCGAAGTTTGCGTCTTCGTTAAAACGCTCAGTTAAATTATAACTGCAAAAAATAATAGTAATACTTACGCTTTAGCTGCTTAATAGCGCTCTAACGTAGATCCTCCTAGTATCGTCCATGTGCTAGATCTGGGTCCTAAATTAAGTGGACTTACGTTAACTTCTTCCACCTGGAGAAGTTAAAAGAGACTAATCAGGTTAGTCAGACGTGTTAGCCCTGTTATACGGCGCTACGGTTGGCGAATTTTAAATAGTATAACTATGAACGTAGATGTTTGAGTGGCAATATGCTTGGACGCGGGTTCGACTCCCGCCATCTCCATTTTACAGTTTGAATAAGGTTGAAAAGCCTTATAAAATATCACTTTTGCATTTTAAAAGTTTGAATAAGATTGAATGAGTTTGAATGCAAATTAAGGTGTTTTTAAGGTGATTTTTGACAATCCTATTCAACATAACAGATGAAAAGATGACTTGATTCGACGAGTTATCTTTTTTATTTTGCCATAAAATTAGAGGTCTATTATGAAAAAATAAATTAATTTGTTAGAAATTACGGACACAAAAAATGACCATTTACAAAGGATTATTTTTGTAAGTAGTCGTTTTTTACGAACTTTATATTAAAATAAAGGTATAAACCAAGAAAGAATATAGTTAGTAACCATATCTAATATTGGAGATAGAGGTTAACTCTTTTAATTTTTTAGATTGATTGTCAGATAAAGGTTGTTCATCATTCCTGATGGCTTTAGAAAGATCTAAGTTCATGCGACTTAAAATGAATGGAACAGAAGAACGTTTTTGTTTTAGTTCTTCGAGATAAGCTTGTAACGTAATTTTAAGTGTATTATTACCATTATTTGTACTTAAATCAGTTAATAAATCGGTAATAATTTGTTCGGCCTGTTTTCCACGATCATCTCCGCCGGAAAACCATTTTAATTTATTCATAGACTAGAACTCCTTAATTTATTTGTATTAACTAATAATATATTAAAATATATAAATTAAAGAGAAATAGTTAACATAATAAATGATAAATATGGTCCCAGTTGATCATTAAAATATAAATTAACCTACCAGTTTATGCCTGCCATATTTGTTGGAAGTATATTTTATCTTTAAAAAGTGGAATTATTTTTAGTTGATTTAATGACTAATCTTTGTAATACTAAATTTATAAAAATTTAGGGGGTTCGTATGTCAAAAGGTAGAGTTGAAGCGTTCACAGATGCTGTAGTTGCTATTATTATGACAATCATGGTTTTAGAGTTAAAAGCACCAGAGGGAGACACATTTTCAGATTTAATACCGCTTCAAAGTACTTTTTTAGCTTACGTATTAAGTTTCTTTTTAATTGGTGTCACCTGGAATAATCATCATCACATGTTTCAATTGGCGGATAAAATCAATGGGCGGGTGTTGATTGTTAATACTGGATTTATGTTTGTAATGTCATTCATGCCATTTGCAACAAGCTGGGTTGGTGAACATTATAATAAATTTGCGCCTGCCTTTTTATATGGCCTTGTCTTTCTATTATTTAATATTATGTATGTAGTATTAACTAATGAATTACTTCGAGCAAATGGGCCTGAATCAAATTTAGCAAAAGCAATTAAAAATGACAATAAAACATGGGTGTCGTTATCTTTTTCACTTATTGGATTGATGTCAGTATTTATTAAACCAGAGTTGGTGTTAATTTTTTGTCTGATTGTACCATCAATTTGGTTTATACCTAATCGATTAATTGAAAATTTCTATAAAGACAAATGAAAAAAAGTTCCAACAAGAAATTTCTTGTGTAATAATCCCTTTATGGTTGTCAGATGAAATAATATAATTTCATCCGATAATCATGGAGGGATTTTTGTATGTCC